>CAMHCZ010000030.1 GCA_946183755.1 uncultured bacterium
GGCTCACACCCGTGTCTGTGTTGTTTTCACCCTTTCAGGGTTGATTTAATTGATGCTGCTGCGGTAGTCCCGTAGGGACGGAATGCCCATAGGCAGGGGTGTACCCCCCTGATAAAGTCAACATCAAAGCAGAACCCCGAAGGGGTGAAATAGATTTGTGCGTGTTATGGATACGATGAATCGCATCCCATTTTGTAGGGGCGAATAACCATTCGCCCAGAATAACCATTCGCCCAGATAAACGAATACAAAAAACGCCTTGATTTTCATCAAAGCGTTTTTCCGTTTTTTTATGTCAGTTCTCTTTTATTTCTGTGCTGCTCGTCCGAGAGCGAGAGCCTTGATGTTGGCTTCCACCACGGCGTCGCCCTTGCGTCCGAACACGCGGCGAATTGCGTCCTCCAGCTTGTCGTACTCTATGCCGAGCGCTTTCTGTGCCGCACCCAGCAGTATCACGTTGGCAGAGCGGTTCACGCCGTTGTCCTTCGCCAGCTGCTCGATGTCCACGATTATCACGTTAGGCATCTTGTTCAGGTCAGCCATTATGGTGTCCAGCTCAGGGTAGTTCGGTATGTTTACGAATGGCGCGCTCGAAGTAATTATCCATCCTTCCTTGTTCAGGTAAGGCAGGTAGCGCAGCGCCTCCATAGGCTCCATGCTTATTATCACATCAGCACCGCCCAGCGCGATGAGGTCGCTGTTTATCGGCTCCGACGAGATGCGCAGGTTGGACTGCACGTCGCCGCCACGCTGGCTCATGCCGTGCACCTCGGCCTGCTTGATGTACAGATTCTCGTTCATGGCAGCCTCGCCTATGATGGTCGCGATTGAGAGGATTCCTTGTCCTCCCACACCGCAGAGTATGATGTCTGTTTTCATGTTATTTCTTCTCCTGTGCTTTTTTCTGTTCCTTCAGATGTCTTTGCAGTGTCTGTATGCACTCGCGGCGTGGTATTATCACTGACGTGCCTTTGTAGTTGATTTCATCGCGTATGATGCGTGTGATTTCAGGCATGTTTTTAGGCAGCGGTGTCACCACGTGCAGGTGCTCTTCGGCAACGCCCAGTCCGCGGCATATAGCCTCGAACTTGTTTGTTCCGGCAGAGTCCTGTCCGCCTGTCATGGCAGTTGTCAGGTTGTCGCTTATTATCACTGTGATGTTGGCGTTCTCGTTCACGGCGTCCAGCAGGCCTGTCATGCCGCTGTGTGTGAATGTCGAGTCGCCTATGACGGCAACCGCAGGCCACTGACCAGCATCGGCAGCGCCTTTAGCCATTGTTATGCTGGCTCCCATGTCCACGCATGAGTGTATTGCGCGGTATGGTGGCAGGAATCCGAGTGTGTAGCAGCCTATGTCGCCGAACACGCGTGGATTCTCATACTCCTTGAGCACCTCGTTGAGCGCTGTGTAAACGTCGCGGTGTCCGCATCCCTGGCAGAGCGCAGGTGGACGTGGCGCCACATCCTCGCATGAAGAGAAGTTCTGGCCAGTCTCCATGCCGAGCGCCTTCTTCACGATGTCCGGAGTGAGCTCGCCTGTGCGTGGCAGCTCGCCTGTCAGACGGCCTTTGATTTCGGCGTTGCCTGACATTACGCCACGGAGCATCTCCTCGATGAATGGCTGTCCTTCCTCCACGACCATCACGCTGTCGCACTCGTCGCACATGCGGCGCACGAGCTTCTTAGGCAGCGGATACTGCGAAATCTTGAGCACTGGGAAAGGGCATCCGGCAGGGAAGCACTCGTTCACATAGTTGAATGCTATTCCGCTGGCAATGATTCCCATCTTCTTGTCCTTGCCTTCTATATATTTATTGTATGCCGAGTTGGCGGCGTTCTCCTCGAGTGTCGCCTGCTGCGCTGTGACTATGTCGTTGCGCTTGCGTGCGTTGGCTGGCAGCAGCACCCAGTTGGCTGCCACAGCGTTGTAGTTCATGTCGTTCTGCTTGCGTGCCTCGCTCTTGACCTCGACTACGGCTCTTGAGTGCGCCATGCGTGTTGTCACGCGCATCAGCACAGGCAGCTTCTGCTGTTCAGAGTAGTCGAACGCGGCGGCCATCATGTCGTAAGCTTCCTGCTGTGAGCTTGGCTCGAAAGTTGGTATCAGGGCGAATTTGCCGTAGAAGCGGCTGTCCTGCTCGTCTTGCGAAGAGTGCATTGAAGGGTCGTCGGCTGCGAGTACGACAACACCGCCGTTCACTCCCGTCATGCCGGAGTTGACAAACGGATCGGCGCAGACGTTCATTCCGACGTGCTTCATGCAGACCAATGCGCGCTTGCCCATGAATGACATTCCCAGTGCGGCCTCCATGGCGGTTTTCTCGTTGGTTGACCAACGGCTGTGCACGCCGCGCTCCTTGGCGAGCGGAGATGCCTGTATGTATTCAGTAATCTCGGTTGATGGAGTACCAGGATAAGCGTAAACGCCGCTCAGTCCTGCGTCAAGAGCACCTTGGGCTATGGCTTCGTCTCCTAATAGAAGTTTCTTCATGTCCTTAAATATAGTGTATGCTTTATGGTTAGTCTTTGAGTTTTCTCTTGTCTATCACTCTCTTGGCCTTGCCGGTCGAGCGCTCGATGCCCTTAGGCTCGACGAGCACGACATAGAATCCCAGTCCGATGACGCTCTTCAGCTTGTCCTTTATCTTGTGCATCAGTGCCTTCTGTGCGGCTGGGTCGGTAGAGTAGTATTCCTTCTTCACCTCTACGTGCAGCTCGCTTGTGTCGGTGTTGTTCACTCTGTCCACCACGAGTATGTAGTGTGGCTCGAACTCCTTGAGCTGCATTATCACGTCCTCTATCTGTGTTGGGAATACGTTCACGCCTCTGATTATGAGCATGTCGTCGCATCTTCCCATGATTCTGTCCATCTTCACGAGTGTTCTACCGCAAGCGCACTTCTCGTAGTGCAGCGCTGTGAGGTCGTGTGTGCGGTATCTCATCAGCGGCATGCCTTCCTTGTTCAGGTGTGTGAAGCAGAGTTCGCCCACAGTGCCTTCTGGCAGCTGCTTGCCTGTGGTTGGGTCCACGATTTCAGGGTAGTAGAAGTCCTCGTTGAGGTGCGGTCCGTTCTGGCACTCGCACTCGTAGCCGACACCAGGTCCAGCCACTTCGCTCAGTCCGTAGATGTCGTATGCCTTGATTTTTAGTTTGCTTTCGATGTCTCGGCGGATGGCCTCAGTCCAAGGCTCTGCGCCGAACGCTCCGATTCTGAGCTTGAACTCATCGCGTGGTATTCCGCTCTCGGCGATGGTCTCGGCCAGGAACAGCGCGTATGAAGGTGTGCAGCAGAGTGTTGTCGCGCCGAAGTCGTGCATCAGCGCCACCTGCTTCTCTGTGTTGCCCGATGACATAGGTATCACGCTCGCGCCGATGTGCTGCGCTCCGTCGTGTGCTCCGAGTCCGCCGGTGAACAGTCCGTATCCGTATGAAACCTGGAAAATGTCCTCCTTTGTGGCTCCGTAGGCTGTGAATGCTCTGGAAATGGCCTCCTGCCATGTCTCAAGGTCTTTCTTTGTGTACAGCACAACGACCGGTTTTCCTGTTGTTCCCGACGATGCGTGTATGCGGACGATGTCGCTCATAGGTACGGCTCTGAGTCCGAAAGGGTAGTTGTCTCTGAGGTCGAGCTTGTTGGTGAAAGGCAGCTTGACGATGTCGTCGATGTCCTTTATGTCATCAGGTGTGATGCCCAGCTCGTCGAATTTCCTCTTGTAGAAAGGCGTATTCTCATACACGTATTTAGAGATCTCCCTTAGTCTTTTGCTTTGCAGGTCGCGCATTTGCTCACGGCTCATGCACTCCATTTCTTTGTTCCAGATCATTATTTAAAGTTCTGTTATCTTAATGTTTTATAGATTTTCGGAAAATAACCCCAAAGATAGTAATCTTTATCTATTATGCAGCAAAAAAAGTGGCACTAACTTGTGTGCCCGTGTCATTTAATGCCAAATCCTGTGGAAATGTCTTATCTTTGTGTGGAAATGTGTTATCTTTGTGCCTCTCAAAAAAGAAGATGAAGGCTGAGCGAAGACGACATATTTATTCGGCACTGCTGCTGGCGGTATTCCTGCCTGCGCTTGCCATAGCGTCGCTTCACCGCCACGCCGACGTCAAGGTGCTTTGCTACGAGTGCCAGCACCATATAGCGCACCCGCTGCACATCGACGAGCAGACCGATTCGGCTCACGAATGCGAGTTCTGCCACTTCCTGCACACGCCTTTCTGCGTGTCGGTGGTCATGGCGATTTTGGCATTGACACTGCCTTTCGTCCAGAAACTTGCGTTGTATGCGAGCCGTGTCGTTGTTCTGGCGTATCGTGCCGCATCGCCTCGCGCGCCTCCTGTTGCTGCTTTATGATTATCGCGTCCGTTGACAATACGGGCAAGGAAAGTAGTAACAACTTAATTCACAAGTAAATGTATCATAATGCACGCACGGCTTGCCGTTGGCTTGTCGTGTCTTGTTGTTATGCCGTTGTGCTGGCTATGCCGTCGCTGTGCTGTGCGCAGAACGCTTCGCCGGACTCGGCGTTGAGGAACGTCATGCTCGACGACATCTTCGTGTACGGGCAGTCGTCGGTGGAGTACCAGAAGGACTTCTCGCAGACCGGCACGCAGATAGGGCAGAGCTTCATAACCGACAACCTGTCGTCGTCGCTCATGCAGACGCTTCAGGCTGTGCCGGGAGTGAAGGCCAGCGCCATAGGCTCGTCGCAGTCCAAGCCGATAGTCCGAGGGCTGGGGCTGAACCGTGTGGTGGTGACTGTGGACGGTGTGAAGCACGACGGACAGCAGTGGGCCGACGACCACGGACTGGACATCGACCAGTTCTCAGTGGACAGGGCGGAGGTGCTGAAAGGACCGTCGGCGCTCATAGCCGGCTCCGACGCTGTGGGCGGACTGCTCAGGCTTTACACCAACTCGGTGCCGGTGGACACGCTCGAAGGCAAGGTCTCGCTCTTCTACCGCAGCAACAGCGACGCCGTCGGGCTTTCGGGCAGAGTGGGAGGCAGATACGGCAGGTTCTTCTACAAGGGCGGACTGACCGTGCTGTCGTATGCCGACTATCGTGTGCCGGCTGACAGTATAACCTACAACTCATACAACATCCGCCTGAAGAACGGCCGACTGCGCAACACCGCTGGCAACGAGGCTTCGGCGCATCTGCGTCTCGGCTACATCTCGCGACGCCTGCGCACCGACGTCAAGATTTCCGACTCCTACATGCGGAGCGGATTCTTCGCCAATGCACACGGACTGGAGGTGCGCCTCTCGTCCATCGACTACGACTCGCGTTCGCGCGACATCGACCTGCCGTGCCAGACGGCGAACCACCTGACGCTGCTCAGCCACACGGACTACAGGTTCGCGTCCGGCGGCTCGTCGCTAAGCATCGACGCGGCGTGGCAGAACGACTTCCGCCGGGAGTGCTCCGAGGCGGTGTCGCACGGCTATATGCCTAAGCCGCAAGGCACTACGGAGCGTGAGTTCCGTAAGAACAACGCATCGCTCAACGCCATGCTCCGTGTGCGGCTGCCTTACGCCAACGAGTTGCAGGCTGGTGTGTCGGGCGAGTTCCAGCACAACCGCATAGGCGGATGGGGATTCATCATACCGGACTTCGAGGTGGTGTCGGCTGCCGTGTTCGCGTCGGACAAGATGGACGTCACGCCGCACCTGTCGCTCAACGCAGGCGTGCGCTACGACCTATCGCACGTTTCGACACATTCCTACCGCGACTGGTACAAATCGCCCGTCAGCAGCGGCTCGTCGGACTCTGTTTACATGGAGCGTTCTCAGGCGATGGACGGCATGTTCAACGCATTGACGTGGTCGGCAGGCGTGGTCTATGACAATGCCGGATGGATACTCAAGGCGAATGCCGGCAAGGGGTTCCGTGTGCCTACAGCCAAGGAGCTCGGGTGCAACGGCATCAACTACCAGCTTTTCCGCTACGAGCAGGGCAATTCGTCATTGTCGCCTGAGGAGTCGTATCAGCTGGACGCCAGCGTGATATTCCAGAACAAGCGCCTGACAGTGGAGATAGACCCGTACATAAACTACTTTCCGAACTACATATACCTCAATCCAACACCGGATTACATCGAGGGTATGCAGCTTTATAATTACACCCAGGCTCGTGTGTGGCGATGGGGGGCGGAGGCGCAGGTCGCGTATTCGTTCTGCCGTTTCCTTGAGGCTTCGGTCAAGGGCGAGTACTTGTACGCTCGTCAGCTTTCCGGCAGCAAGAAAGGCTACACGCTGCCGTTCTCCACGCCGTGGTCGGCTGAGGCAGAGTGCAAGTACAAGTTCGGCAGGAAAATGGACGGCTTCGTGGCGGTGAATGTCCGCGTCGTGGGCGACCAGGACGAGATAGTGCCGCCGGAACTGCCTACCGATGGTTACTGGACGCTCAACGCCTCGGCTGGCAAGGCTTTCCGCATCAAGGATTATGTGCTTTCCGCCAATCTGCGCGCCGAGAACCTTCTCAACCGCCGTTATTACGACCACACGAGCTATTACCGGCTCATCGGAGTGCCGGAGCCTGGCATAAACGTGCAGGCGATGCTCTCCTTTGAGTTTTAAACGTTAAACAGAGCAATGCTCACAAACTTTTTAAAAACAATGAAAACAAACATCAAATCAGCATTTATAGCAATTCTTTCAATTTCTTTTTCTTTAGTAATGACCGCCTGCAACGACGATGACGACAAGACAGCGGCTCCTGTGGTTACTTTGACAGAAGCCAACTACGAGGCTGCTGAGAATGAGGTCTGTGTGCAGGCTACAATCAAAGCCGACGGACTTATCGCATCTGTCGATGCCGTTGTGCTGGACAAGGACGGCAACCAGGTGGGCGACTCCTACTCGGACAACGGAACTTACGCAGGCGTGAGAGCCACAGATGGTGTTCACTTCCACATCCACAACGTCGTCATAGCCGATGTCACGACTGTGGCTGACTATAAACTTAGCCTTACTGTGACCGACAAGCACGGACAGCGAACCACAGTGGATCAGGAACTCGGACTGGAAGATGAGGAAGAGGAAGAATAATGAATCCTAATTAATAGTAATAATATGAGAATCAGACAATTCAGCGTTTTGTTCATGAGCCTTTTGTTCGTGTCGCTTGCCTCGTGCGGCGACTCGGACAGCAAGGACGTCAGCTATCCGGTCATATCGGACACATTGTCAACCGCTTCGCCAGTGGAGTGCGACCGCTTCTACCGTGGTGAGACGATACATTTCCACGCTTTGTTCACCGACAATATCGAGCTGGGTAACTTCAACATCGAGGTGCACAACAACTTCGAGCATCACAGCCACGGCACTTCCGCCACCGACTGCGAGCTCGACCCTGTGAAGTCGGCAACTTCTAAGGTGTGGGTTTACAACGAGTCGTTCCCCATACCGGCGAACTCGTCGGCCTACGAGGCGCGCATCGACATTCCTGTGCCCGATGACATCGACACCGGCGACTACCACTTTGTCGTGCGTGTCACCGACGCTGCCGGGTGGCAGTCCTACAAGGCGTTCTCGGTCAAGATTCTTGAGTAATGCGCTTTTTGCTTTCTTTTATTACCTTTGCGGTGATTTAAAACTAAGCAAATCGTTTATATAATGGCAACAAACGCAGACTCGCAGTTCCGCCTCACATTTCCGGTAGGCAAGTCGGACTTCAGTGTCGGATACGGTGACAACATCCTGTCCATAGGTTCGTGCTTCGCCGAGAATGTGGCTGAGCGCCTCTCGCAGTCCCGTTTGCGCGTGACGGTCAATCCGTTCGGCATATTATATAATCCATTGTCAATATCGTCGGCTCTCCATATCCTCGCCACAGGGCAGAGGTTTACGGGGGCCGACCTTTTTTATAGCGAGAACCTCTACCACAGCTGGATGCACCATTCGCGCTTCTCGCGTGCCGAGCAGCAAGAGTGTCTTGACGCCATCAACTCGTCGATCGAGGCTGTGGATTTATCGAAGGTCACGACGCTTGTCATAACCTTGGGCACGGCATGGGTCTATGAGCTCAGGGAGACGGGCAGGGTGGTGGCTAATTGCCATAAGCAGAGCCCGGACTTGTTCAGCCGCCGTAGAATATCGGCCGACGAGGCTGTCGAGGCGCTGGGCGGTGCCATAAGCGAGCTGCGTGCGCTGAACCCGGACATGAGGATAATTCTGACGGTCAGCCCAGTGCGCCACTTCAAGGACGGAGCGCACGAGAACACGCTCTCCAAAGCCACGCTGCATCTGGCTGTCGATAGACTGTGCGAGGCTTTCGGTTGCGACTATTTCCCAGCCTACGAGCTTCTCGTCGACGACCTGCGCGACTACCGCTTCTACGCTGACGACATGGCGCATCCGTCGCCTATGGCTGTCGATTATGTGTTCTCGGCTTTCTGCGAACGATACTTCACGGCTTCGACCGCAGCCCTTGCCGCCGATGTGCGCAAGCTGACACGTTCGCTCTCGCATAGGCCATTGACTTCCGACGACAACTACAAGTCTTTCCTCAAGTCGCTGTTGGGCAAGTTCCAGTCGTTCGCCTCGCAGCATAAGGAGGTTGACCTGTCCGGCGACATTTTTGATTTGAATAAACGCATAGAATAAAACACGATAACAATAATGAGCAACACCAACGAGCAGGCTGCCGCAGCCGCAGACAAAAAGAAGAAAAAGAAGCAGAATCCGCTTGTGAACATTCTGTTCAACATCGTCGTTCCTGTAGTCATACTCTCCAAGTTCAGCAACGACAACTACCTCGGTCCTAAGCTCGGACTCGTGGTGGCGCTTGCCTTTCCGCTTCTTTATTTCATCTGGGACTGGCGCAGGGAGCATAAAGCCAACTTCATATCCATACTCGGTTTTGTCAGCGTGCTGCTCACCGGCATCATCGGCGTGTTCGAGTTTCCGAGCGAGCTTATCGCCTACAAGGAAGCGAGCGTGCCGCTGATTATCTGCCTCGCCGTGCTCATTTCCATGAAGACGCCTTATCCGCTGGTCAAGAAGCTGCTCTACAACGAGGACCTGATGAATATGGAACTGATAAATAGCCGCTTGAGCGAGAAGGACAACACAAAGGAAGTGGACCGCATGCTTGTGCGCGCGTCCTACATGGTGGCGGCGTCGTTCCTCGTTTCCACAGTGCTGAACTTCGGTCTCGCCAAGTACCTCATACACAGCCCGTCGGGCACTCCCGAGTTCGCCGAGGAGATGGCGCGCATGACAGCGCTGTCTTATCCTGTCATCGCATTGCCATCGACCATTGTGCTGGTCTTCGCCCTGTTCTATGTTTACAACCGTCTCTCCAAGCTCACCGGGCTTGAGTTCGAGCAGCTTTTCAACATAGACCTCGACAGCAAAGAAAAAGAAAAGACTGGCGACGACAACAAGCCAGAATAAGTCACTTTCATTTGCAAAAATGTTCCTCTTTGTAGGTTTTTTAAACCTTATTTCTAAAAAATACTTATATTTGACTTTCTTTATAAAAAGAAACGAATAGGTAAATATTTGTAAATGAAGGCACAACTTAGAGCCGCCAATCGTGCGTACGCATCCAAGGAAAAAGGGAACCCGATATTGAGTTTCCTTCTGAACTTCATTATCCCAATATTTTTCCTTACCAAATACTCGCTGTTCTGCGATCTCGTCAACTTCGACGGCTTGATCTTTCCGTTCAAGCTTGGCGTGGCGCGCAACCAGGTGGCGGCAAACGCGCTTGTGCTGTCGCTCTCGTTTCCGGTGGGTTATTTCATTGTCAACTGGATTATTCACAAGAGAACGAGCGTTGTGGCTATGGCAGGCATCGTCGGAGTGCTTCTCACGGGCGTTGTCGGACTGTTCGAACTGTCGTCGCAGTGGCTCGCGATCAAGGACGCGGCCATTCCGCTGGTGCTGGGGCTGCTCATACTCCTCACGCTCAAGATGAATCCGCCGCTGCTGGTGCGCATGGTCTGCAACGACAAGCTCATGGACATATACAAAGTGTCGGCGGCATTAGACAACAACGGCAACGGAGAGCGTTTCAAGCGCCTGTTCAAGGTCACGACATGGCTCTTTTTCCTGTCGTTCCTCTTTTCCGCAATCACACACTACATACTTGCCGTCATCGTGCTTGTTGACCCTATGCCGACCAACGAGCAGATAGCCGAGCTCATGTATCTCAAATACCCTTACTGTGTGCTGCCGTTCGCAGTGTGCATCATCTTCATCGTGCTTTATTTCTTCAAGAAAATGACGAGGCTCACAGGCTTGACTATGGACGAGATATTTCCGCCTGAACTCGACAACAAGTGATAATTATTCTTACCTTCGTGGTTCGTTGAATGATTATCAAATAATAAGATGAAATATCTTCTCGAAGAAATAGCCAAAGTCACTGGCGCAAAGCTTATTGGTGACGGTTCGGCTATAGTTTCCTATGTGATAACCGACAGCCGTACGGTTTCCTATCCTTCCGGCTCTGTTTTTGTGGCAATCAAGACTTCTCGCAACGACGGTCACCGCTACGTCAAGGACCTGATTTCAGTCGGTGTCAAGTCGTTTATCATAAGCGACGAGTCTGTTGTCTGCGACGGAGCGAACTTCCTTGTCACACCCGATCCGCTGAAGGCGATGCAGAAGCTTGCCGCCTATCACCGCGCGCGTTTCTCGATGCCAGTGCTGGGCGTAACCGGCAGCAACGGCAAGACGATAGTCAAGGAGTGGATAAGCCAGCTCATAGGCGACGACAAGAAGGTGACACGCTCGCCACGAAGCTACAACTCGCAGATAGGCGTGCCGCTCTCGGTGCTTGAAATCGACGAGCAGACCGAGCTCGCCATCATCGAGGCGGGAATCTCGAAGCCGGGCGAGATGGACAAGCTTGCCGGCATAATAAAGCCGACGGTCGGCATATTCACACACCTCGGCGAGGCGCACCAGGAGAACTTCGCGTCGCTCAAGGAGAAGTGCGAGCAGAAGCTCCGCCTTTTCGCCACAGCCGACGTCATCATCTACGGCAAGGACGACAAGCTCCTGGACATAGCCGTGGCGCAGGCTGACCTCAAAGCCGAGCATTTCACATGGGGCAAGACTGCCGGAACGACGGTCAAGCTGCTCTCTGCCGGCAACACAGCCAACGGATACGATATCAAGTATAAATACAAGAACAAGGAGCATGAACTGACTCTGCCTTTCGGCGACAACGCGTCGGTGGAGAACGCCATGAACTGCCTCTGCTTCATGCTCTGGATGGGCACCGAGCCCGACGAGATAGCCAAGCGCTTCACAACACTCAAGTCTGTCGCCATGCGCCTCGAAGTGAAGAACGGCGAGAACGGCTGCCTCGTCATAAACGACTCCTACAACTCCGACTTCGACTCGCTCTCCATAGCCCTCGACTTCCTGAACTCGCAGGCGGAGGCTAAGAAGCTGAAGAAAACAATAATCCTGTCCGACATATTCCAGAGCGGCAAGGACACCGTGTCGCTTTATGTCTCGGTGGCTGAACTGCTCAAGAACAAGGCTGTGGAGCGTCTCATAGGCGTGGGTCCTGAGATTTCGGCGAACGCCAATCTCTTCGGCATCGCCGAGAAGAGTTTCTACGCTTCGACACGCGACCTGCTGGAATCCAACGTGCTGACAGAACTCAAGAACGAGGCTGTGCTTCTCAAGGGCGCGCGTTCGTTCCGTTTTGAGGACGTGTCGGCGAAAATCTCGTCTATCGTCCACCAGACCACGCTCGAGGTTGACATAAACGCAATACTCCATAACGTCGATTACTTCCGCTCGTTCCTCAAGCCAGAGACCAAGATGGTGCACATGGTGAAGGCGAACGCCTACGGCTCGGGCGACGTGGCTGTGTCAAGAGCCTTGCAGCAGCACGGATGCGACTATCTGGCTGTGGCTGTGGCTGACGAGGGCGCGACACTCCGCAACGAGGGCATAAGCGTGCCTATCATCGTCATGAACCCAGAGATAGGCGGACTTGGCAAGATTATAGACTACCACCTGGAGCCTGAAATCTACAGCTTCTCTATGCTCGATGCGTTCGTGGATGAGGCTGAGCGCCAAGGTGTGAAGAAATATCCTGTGCACATAAAGATAAACACAGGCATGAGCCGCCTCGGTTTCGAACTGGACGAGGTGGATGAACTGATAAAGAAACTCAAGTCGAAGGACGCGCTTCTTGTCCGCTCGGTGTTCTCGCACTTCGTGGGCAGCGACGAGGAACGTTTCGACGACTTCACCGAGGAGCAGGTGCGCCGTTTCAAAAGCGTGGCGGACAAGTTCGACAAGGCGTTCGACCACAAGGTGCTGCGCCACATACTCAACTCGGCTGGCATCGAGCGTTTCCCTCAGTACCAGTTCGACATGGTGCGCCTCGGCATCGGTCATTACGGATTCAGCGCCGTGGACAACTCGCGCCTTGAGGAGGCTTGCACGCTCAAGACCGTCATCTTGCAGATACGCAAGGTGCCAGCTTCTGAGACTGTCAGCTACTGCCGCAACGGCAAACTGGCTAAGGATAGCGTCATCGGCGCAATACCTATCGGATATGCCGACGGACTGGACCGCCACCTCGGCAACCGCGCTTACAGCGTCATGGTCAACGGCAAGCTCGTGCCTATCGTCGGCAACATCTGCATGGACGTCTGCATGATAGACCTCACGGGCGTTGACGCCAAGGAGGGCGATGTGGTCACAATCTTCGGCAAGGGACATTCCATAATGAACATGGCGAAGCAGCTCGGCACCATTTCTTACGAGATACTGACTTCGGTTTCTCCGCGTGTCAGAAGAGTTTATTACCAGGAATAGTTTATGAACAGCATAGAGTACATATTCGTTTTCACATCTGCCGAGGAATATCCCAAGGTGGCTGTAGATATGGCAGTGCAGCTTGCCGAGGCAGCGGAGAAGCCTGTGTGTTTCATCTCGTACGCCGACAGGAAGATTCCGCTGCAGCCCGACGAGATAGAGGCAAAGCTGGCGGAGTGGGCGAGCGAGCTGTCGCCTAAGGTGACAAAGGGTGCAGAGAGCTATCTGCTGCCTTCGCTCTCGGAGTTTCATGACTTCATGACGGCTTCCGAGGCATCGACCATCGTATTCCAGCTGTCCGAGCACAAGGGATTCAACAAGGTGCGCACGTTCCTGAAGATAACACGCGACCTGCGCATCCCGTACATCTTCGTGAAGCCATACTTCGACAAAATTACGCTCGACAAGGTGCTTGTGCCGGTCACATTCTTGGTCGAGGATAACGAGAAAGGTCCTTTCGCAGCCAACCTCGGACGATTCTTCGGTTCGGAGCTGCTGCTCATGCCGGCTAAGGATTTCGGTCACAAGGCGCGCATAACCACCGACAAGATAACGACGCTTTTAGATAAATACGAACTGAAACACAGTGAAATAGCAGCCGATGGCGACAGCTTCAAGGTGGAGCTGGAGGCGGTGCGCCGTGCCGACGAACTGGGCGCAGGCATGGTTATAGCCTCGGCGTCGCGTTCCTATGGTCTGGATGATATAATCTTCGGCCCGAAGGAGCTCGGGTTCATCAACGAATGTTCAGTGCCGGTCATGCTCCTCAATCCGAGAGCTGACCTCTACGTCCTCTGCGGATAAAATCAGAGGTCTAAGAAACCGTCCGGCAGCTGCAGTGTTATCTGTTTGTTGTCGTCATCGATTTCCTTGATATACTCATCGGCGACAGGTATCATTATCTCGTCGCCGTTGTCTTTTCTCACAATCAGCAGAATGTTGGCGGTCTGGTCGTCAATCTCGCTCACAGTGCCCAGTCGGCCGTGGCTGGCGTCGTTCACGGTATATCCCTTCAGCGCATAGACAGTGCCTTCGGTCTCCTCCGTCACGTTCTCTCTTATGTGCTCCTTTTCCACATACACGTCCTTGCCTACGAGCAGCCTTTTCGCGTCAGCCTCGGTGTCTATGTCCTCCAGCTTGTAGATGGCGCGTGT
>CAMHCZ010000031.1 GCA_946183755.1 uncultured bacterium
CTTATAAATCTGTGTAGATTTTTAGGATTCGTTGTCGCTCTATTCATATTATGGTTATCCCTGTCCGAGCGAATTTTATTCCCTTTCTGAACTTGTCAGGATTTGTGATGCCTTACAAACAATTAACGGCTGAAGATTTATGTCTTCAGCCGTTAATTACTGTTATAGATAATATGTTATTCTGAGCTAAGAAAAATCATCAGTAAAATTTAATCTGGAATAAAAATTAAAGAAGCAATTAAGATTGCAAAATCAATTGCTTCTCAAAAGGAAACTATAAAAATGACTGACAAAGAAAAAATTCCACATGAGTTTCCCATAGAACTTAAAGACACAAAACTATCTGAGAATTAATAAAATAAGAGGATGACTGAAAAAGCCATCCTCTTATTTTATATATGTACTTTGCGTTAGAATTCAGAAGAGAAGTGGAACTTGATTTTAGGGAAGTCCTGCTGCGCCACTTGCAGCATGTATCCGGAGTCGGCGAGGAACACGTCTCTGCCTTGCTTGTCCAGCGCCATGTACTGCACCTTTCTTCTCTTGAAGTTCTCGAGTTCGTTCTTGTCGTCGCACTCTATCCAGCACGCCTTGTAGAGCGAAATAGGCTCCCAGCGGCACAGGGCGTTGTACTCGTGCTCCAGTCGGTACTGTATGACTTCGAACTGCAGCTGTCCGACAGTTCCGATGATTTTTCGTCCGTTGAACTGGTTGACGAAAAGCTGCGCCACTCCCTCGTCCATGAGCTGCTGTATTCCCTTGTCCAGCTGCTTTGCCTTCATAGGGTCGGCGTTCTCGATGTATTTGAACATCTCAGGCGAGAAGCTTGGCAGTCCCTTGAAGTGCAGGTCCTCGCCGCTTGTCAGTGTGTCGCCTATCTTGAATGTGCTGTTGCTGTCCGGCAGTCCTACGATGTCGCCGGCGAAAGCCTCGTCCACAGTTTCCTTCTTCTGCGCCATGAATGCCGTCGGGCTTGAGAACTTCATCGTCTTGCCCTGTCTGACGTGCTTGTAGTTGACGTTTCTCTCGAACTTGCCGGAGCAAATCTTCACGAAAGCGATGCAGCTTCTGTGGTTAGGATCCATGTTAGCGTGAATCTTGAAAATGAATCCGGAGAAGTTCGGCTCTTCCGGCTTCACCTCACGCTCTTCGGTCTTTGTTGGTCTTGGGCATGGCGCAATTTCCACAAAGCAGTCCAGCAGCTCCTTGACACCGAAGTTGTTGAGCGCGGAGCCGAAGAACACAGGCGCAAGCTCGCCTCTGAGGTAAGCCTCCTTGTCGAATGTGTCGTAAACGCCGTTGATGAGCTCAAGGTCTTCTCTGAGCTGTGCTGCGTCCTGGTCGCCGATGTGCTCGTCGAGGTCGCTGCTGTTTATGTCAACTTCGACAGACTCTGTGACCACCTGTTTGCTTGGACGGTAGAGAGCGAGGTTCTCCTTGTATATGTTGTAAACGCCTTTGAACTTGTCGCCCTGGTTTATAGGCCATGTCAGCGGACGCACCTTTATCTTCAGTTCCTCTTCAAGCTCGTCCAGCAGGTCGAATGGGTTCTTGCCGTTTCGGTCGGTCTTGTTGACGAATATGATTACAGGCGTGTTTCTCATTCGGCACACCTCCATGAGCCTTCTGGTCTGTTTCTCGACACCTTTGGCTATGTCCACGACGATGATTACAGAATCAACAGCCGTCAGCGTTCTGAATGTGTCTTCGGCGAAATCCTCGTGTCCGGGAGTGTCCAGAATGTTTATCTTGTAGTTCTCGTATTCGAATCCCATAACGGATGTCGCCACGGAGATACCTCTCTGCTTCTCGATTTCCATCCAGTCGGAAGTCGCGGTTTTCTTTATCTTGTTTGATTTCACCGCTCCAGCAACGTGTATAGCGCCTCCGAAGAGCAGCAGTTTCTCAGTCAGTGTTGTCTTACCTGCGTCCGGGTGGCTTATTATGGCGAATGTCCTTCTGCGTTTTATTTCTTCTTGTAGTGTCATATCTGTTTTTAGAGTTCTTTTCTTGTGCTATTTCTTATTCAACATAAAGTACGAGTCCCTTAAGATATTCACCTTCAGGGTGATATATGTTTATAGGGTGGTCTTGCGGCTGTGTCATCTGGTGCAGTATTCTGACCTTGCGTTTGCTCTGTGCCGCTGCGCTGAAGACTGCCAGTCTGAACTGCTCCTTGTCTATCGCCTGCGAGCATGAGAATGTGAAGATGATGCCGTTAGGCTTAATCTGCTCGAATGCCTTGGCGTTGAGCTTGCGGTAGCCTTGCAGTGCGTTTCTTATCGCGCTTCTGTGCTTGGCGAAAGCCGGCGGGTCCAGGATTATGAGGTCGTACTTGTCCTTTATGTCGTCAAGATACTTGAACGCATCTATCGCGAACGCATGATGCCTGTCCTGTGTCGCCTTGTCGAAGTTCAGTTCCACGTTCTTGTTGGTCAGGTCTATGGCCTTGGCGGAGCTGTCCACCGAATCGACGGTCTTGGCGCCGCCTCTGAGCGCGTAGCATGAGAATCCGCCGGTGTAGCAGAACATATTCAGCACGTCTTTGCCTTTTGAGTATTTCTCGAGCAGCGCTCTGTTCTCTCTCTGGTCTATGAAGAAGCCGGTCTTCTGACCTCTCAGCCAGTCGATGTGGAATTTCAGTCCGTTCTCGGTAGAGACAGGCTCGCCGTCGCATCCGCCTATCAGGTATCCGTCCTCCTTGCCGCCGTCGGTGAGTGTGGCTTTGTATGGCAGGGTGGTCTCGGACTTGTAATACACGTTCTTCACATCCTTTATCACGTTCACAATCACTTCGGCTATCTCCTGTCTCACGTAGTGCATGCCTACGGAATGCGCCTGCATGACAGCGCTGTCGCCGTAAATGTCTATGATGAGTCCCGGCAGGTTGTCGCCCTCGCCGTGCACCAGACGGTAGGTGTTGTTGCTTTCGCTGTGCGTCAGTCCGAGTTTCTGTCTCAGTGTGTATGCCGCCTTGATTCTCTCTTCCCAGAAGCTCTTGTCAATCTTCCTTTCTGTGAAGCTGAGTATTCTCACGGCGATGCTTCCTATCTGGTAGTGTCCCACGCCGAGGAACTCCCCGCTGCATGATTTTACCTCCACGAGGTCTCCTTCGTTAAGCTCGCCTGTGGTGCTTGCTATGGCTCCTGAGAACACCCAAGGATGCATCCTTTTGAGCGACTCTTCTTTGCCTTTTTTCAGTGTTATTGTTCCCATGTCTTATATGTTTCCGGCTGCTGCGAGTGTGTCCTGCGGCATCTGTGTGGCATCGTCGTTTCTTGTTATTGTCACCACGTTGTCAGGGTTTATGTCTATGAGTTTCTCGTAGATGCGCAGTGTGGTCCATGCGTCGGTAGCAGCGTATGTCTTTTGTTTGTCTGTGAGTATTGCGCTTTCCCAGTTCGATAGCCTTTGCGATTTCGATATTTTTTTCTCGAAAAGTATCGCGTATATCTTCTGCAGGCTTTGGTCTGTGATGCCGTATTCCTTCACCATCTTCTGTATCTCCACGAAGTTGGCGGGGCGGAAGTCGGCTCTTCTTCTCAGTGCGGCTATGTCGTCGTGGCTGGACAAGGCGATTTTCTTGATTTTCGTGTTCTGAAGCAGTGTTCTCAGTTCTTGAGGGAATCCTATCTTGTTGAGTCTGAATAGGAAACAAGTGTCGTCGGTGGACAGCTGCAGCAGCGCCACTTTGTATGACACGCCTTTCTTGAATGATGGTCTTGTCTCGGTGTCGAAACCTATGGCTCCGTAGTTCTTCAGGTACTCGACTGCGGCTTTGACCTTTGTCTTCTGGTCTATCTCGAAAATGCGCCCTTCGAACCTTTCGATAGGAAGCTCGTTTATCTCGTCTTTCTTTATGCTTTGTGCAAGTTCTATCATCGTTGCGAGTCGTGTCCCTTGTGGTTACTTCTTCTGGAAATTCAGGAATTTGTCAGCCAGTTTTTCTTTTCCAGCCTCTTCTTCCTCGTCATCGTCGGAGTCTGCTGCTCGGTCATCCTCGTCTTCCTCCCAGTCGGTTTCTGGGTCGTAGAATGCGTTGTGCAGCGCGCGCATGCAGTTCACGAGCCTTTGTCCCCAGTATGTTCTGAAGTTTTCTATCAGTTCGGCGAGCGCGTCGTTCATCACGTCCTCGTTGCCGACCTGGAATCTCATCAGGAAGTTCTTTATGTCTTGGTATATGTCGGCAAGATCCTCGGAGATGTTAGTGGCGTTGGCCTCGTCGCTCACTTCCATGTCCTGTGTGTAGATTTCCAGATACGAGTCGGAAGTTCCGATTTTCGCGGCGATTTCCTGGCGCAGCATCTCGTATTCGGTCTCGCTGACGAATGTCTCGAGGTATTCGTCGTCAAGCAATGTCTCCGGCTTGTTTATGAGGCTCGTTTTCAGGTAGAGCAGCGGCAGCAGTTTCAGCAGCTTGCTTATGTAGTCTCTTTTGCTGAACATGGATGCGCTCTCCAGAAATTTGGAGAATTCCGCTGCCACAGTCACGAATTCAATGATGTCTTTCGAGTATATTTCTTTGTTGTCGCTCATTGCTTGATATTTTGACTTGCAAAGATATTGAATTTGCCTTAAAAATATGTTTAATAAGTAAATGGCAGGTGTTGAAAAATAAAAAAGGAGAGGAACATTTCTGTTCTTCTCCTTTTCGAGGTCAGTAGCAGATTCGAACTGCTGTAAACGGTTTTGCAGACCGGTGCCTAGCCACTCGGCCAACCGACCATCGGTGTTTTGTGAGTGCAAATATAGGAATTTTTCCACTCACTGCAAATTATATCCTTAGTTTATTTTAATTTTTCTTGACACGCTTCTGTCTCTCTGTGTCACCTTTATGGTGTAGGTTCCGCTGCCGTATTTGCCTAAGTTGATGAATTCGGTTTCTGTAACCTTTTCTTTGTTAAGCAGTTTGCCTTTGGAGTCGTATATGTATATGTACGCTTTTTCCTTGCCGGCGTTTATGTAGAATCCCTGCTTCTTCTTAGGCGTCTCCTCGTTGGCCTTGGTCAGGTGCTTGGTGAGTATCGTGGTGTACAGCGTTTTGGTCATGCCTTTCAGCTGTGTCTTTCCCACAGAGTGCGACATGTCCTTCCACATCTGTCCGTTCCAGTACATCTCTTTGAGTATGGCGTTGTTGGCGTCTTTGCCTTCGCCGTAGGTCATGGTCTTCTTAGTGGTTATGTTCCACGACTTGTTGTCCCAGTTGTAGTAGTCTATGCAGACAATTCTGTGCAGGTTGTCGTATGTGTAAATCTCTTTCTGCACAGTGTTCCACATGCCGTTGTACCATTTGTCTGTCGTTATCTCCGCAGGGTCCATGTTGCTGTTGTATGTCGTCTGGAACCTTGTGGAGTCGTGCAGAAACCATCTGTCGTCCTCGTCCTGGAAGTATTTCTTGATAACGCAAGCGCCGTTGTCGTCGTACTTGTACTCGTACTTCATGTCATCGAAGAAGTATTCCACATCCTCGTCCCAGTTGTAGAATATGCTTTCGAGCGATCTTCCGGCTTTGTCTATCTTGTTTGTCTTCTTGATGGATGGTATCATGTGGCCGTCCGGACCGATAATCCACGAAGTCTCCTCGACGAGGAATCCCATGTCGTTTCTTGTCTTCTTCTGTCTGGTGACTACGGCTTCGTCTCCGCAAGGGAACAAGCCGACTCCGACGATGCTGTCGATTATCTGGTGCGATGCCGTTCCTCCTATGTAGTTGAAGCGGGCGTCGCTGGTCATGAAGGCTGTGATTTGTCCGCATACGTTAGTGGCAGAGGCGCAGAGTGCCGCTCCCACAATGAGTTTCAGTATGTTTGTATGCAGTTTCATTATGATTTTTTAGTTTTGCTATGCAAAAATAATTACATATTTTAAGAAATCCCAATTGTTTTATTCTTTCATGCGAAGAGTTGCTCTATTTCATTCGCATATCTCTCGAGTATGACATTTCTTCTGAGCTTGAGTGTCGGCGTTATGATTCCCGACTCCTGGTTCCACTCGTCGCTTATGAGCTTTATCTTCTTTATATGCTCCCAGTCGCCGAAGTACTTGTCGAATCTCTTCATGTCTTCAGCCACGAGTCTTGTTATCTTCGAGTTGTTGGCCATCTGGATGTTTGTGCCGGTCTCCAGTCCCTTAGCCTTGGCGGCTTCGCGTAGGTTGTCGAAGTTAGGCACGACGAGCGCGGCGGCGAATTTCTGATTCTCGCCCACGACCATCATCTGGTCGATTAATGGCGACTCGCAGTACTTTTGCTCCAGCACCTCAGGGTTGATGTATTTTCCCATCGACGTCTTGAAGAGCGACTTGATTCTGCCTGTTATGTACAGTCTCTTGTGCTTGTCGAATCGTCCAGTGTCGCCTGTGTGGAACCATCCGTCGGAGTCTATGGCCTCCTTGGTGCGCTCCGGGTCTTTGTAGTAACCCATCATCACGTTGTGTCCCTTGCAACAGATCTCGTTGTTCTCTGGCGAGATTTTTATCTGCACGCCAGGCAGCGCAGGACCTACCGAGCCGGCTTTTCTCGCCATAGGCCATTTCTCCGACACGGCTATCACAGGCGAAGTCTCGCTCATGCCGTATCCCTCGAATATAGGCCATCCCATGGCGTTGAAGAAGTTGGTCAGCACAGGGTTGATGCTCGAGCCGCCGCTCACGACGATGTCGAAGTCGCCGCCCAGAGCCGCTCTCCATTTCTTGTAAACCAGCGCGTCGGCTATCTTGTGCTTTATCTTGTACGCTATGGTCAGCTCGTCCAGGTCGTAACTCTTGGCCACCTCTATTGCCCAGTAGTATATCTTCTTGCTCAGTCCGTTCAGGCTCTTGCCGGCGCCGATCAGCTTTTCCTGTATTTTCTCCAGAAGTCTTGGCACGCACGTCATCATCTGCGGATTCACATCCTTCAGGTTTTCCATGATGGTCGCCATGTTCTCGGCGTAGTATGTTGTCGCGCCTATGTACTGGTACAAGTAAACCATCATTCTTTCGTAAACGTGGCACAACGGTAGGAAACTGAGCGTTCTTTTCACTCTCTTGTCCGGTATCTCCCTGAGGTTAAGCAGCTGGTTAACGAAGTTGCTGTGGCTGAGCATCACACCCTTAGGCAGTCCAGTCGTGCCGGAGGTGTAGATGAATGTCGCCAGGTCCGTTCCGCTGATGCTTTTCTTGGCGTTGCGCAGCTCTTCGTCCTTCTGGCTCTGCTTGCCGCTCTCCATGAGCTCGCTCAGCGTGATGTGCTCGTCGTCCACCTTGTCTATTGTTATGACTCTCTCTATGCTTTCAATCTTCTCTACTGTGTTTTTAATCTTGCCGAAAAGGTGGCTGTTCTCCACGATTACGGCTTTGGCCTCGGAGTGTGTGAAAATGTACTCGTACTCTTTTTCGGAAATAGTAGGGTAGATAGGTATGGACACGCCGCCGAACTGCAGTATTCCCATGTCGGAGATATTCCATTCCGGTCTGCTGGACGATATGATAACCACTTTGTCACCCTTGCTGTATCCTGCTTCCAAGAATGCCTTGCTTACTGCGTCAGCCATCTCGCCGTACTCCTTCGCGCTGACTGTCGCCCATTTCTTGTCCTTCTTGTAGCCGAACACTTTATGATCCTCGCCATACTTCTCCTTTGCGTATGCTATCAGGTCAAAAATTCTTTCTATTTCCATAGTGTTATTCAGGTTATGTTTATGCTTTTCTGTTGTAAATCTCTTTTACGATTTCGATTATCACGTTTGTGGCTTTTTCCATTGACTGCACTGGGACGTACTCATGCACGCCGTGGAAGTTCATTCCTCCGGCGAATATGTTGGGACATGGCAGTCCCTTGAACGAGAGCTGTGCGCCGTCGGTTCCGCCTCTTATCGGCTGAACCTTTGGTGTTATGCCTGCGTTTTCCATTGCCTTTTGTGCTATTTCCACAATGTGCATCACAGGCTCTATCTTCTTCCTCATGTTGTAGTACTGGTCCTCGATGCGGACACTCGCTGTGCCTTCTCCGTGCTTGCGGTTTATCGCCTCGGCGCATTCCTTCATCATCTCCTTGCGTTTCTCAAACATCTCGCGGCTGTGGTCTCTTATTATGTAGCCCAGTTCAGCGTGGTCCACAGTGCCTTCGGTTCTTGTCAGGTGGAAGAAGCCTTCGTAGCCTTCGGTGTGTGCCGGAGTTTCGTTGGCAGGCAGCATGCTGGCATAATCCATGGCAATGAGGCTTGCGTTCTTCATCTTGCCTTTCGCCTCGCCCGGGTGTATGTTGCATCCTTTTATGAAAACGTCAGCCCGCGCAGCGTTGAAGTTCTCGAACTCCAGTTCGCCGACTTCGCCTCCGTCCATGGTGTAAGCCCAGTCGGCGCCGAATTTCTCCACGTCGAACTTGTCGGCTCCGCGGCCGATTTCCTCGTCAGGCGTGAATGCGATTCTTATCTTTCCATGCTTTATGTCGCTGTGTGTCAGAAGATATTCGGCGGCGGTCATTATCTCGGCAATGCCGGCTTTGTCGTCGGCTCCGAGCAGTGTTGTGCCGTCGGTTACGATTATGTCCTCGCCTTTGTGCTTCAGCAGTTCAGGGAAGTCTTTTGTGCCGAGTGTTATGTTCTTCTCTTTGTTCAGTGTTATGTCGCTGCCGTCGTAGTTGCTCACGATTCTTGCCTTGACGTCTTTGCCGGAAGCGTCAGGCGACGTGTCCATGTGCGCTATGAATCCGACGGTCAGGATATTCTCGTCGGTGTTGCTTTCGATAGTGGCATAGACATATCCGTCCTTGCTGACTTCGGCGTCGGCGATTCCTATGCCTATGAGCTCTTCCTTCAGCGCCTCGGCAAGTGTGTTCTGCCCGTTGGTGCTGGGGCAGCGGTCTATGCTTTCGTTCGATGTGGTCTCGAACTTAATATACTTCAGAAATCTTTCAGTGACTGTCATTGTGCATATTTATGCGATAAACTAATGTGCATCATACAAATATATTATAATTCTTAATAATGTATGCGTTATTTGTGCATAATAATCGAAAATAATGCATGATGTGCAAAATCTCTCTTTCACGGCACGAAAAAAATGCTTAGTTTTGTTTCTTGTAACGTTATTCGCAATTATTCATAAACATAAAATAACAAACAAATGGAGGATAAGAACATTTTAGGCAAGTTCTCTTTGGAGGGCAAAATCGCATTGGTAACTGGCGGCTCTTATGGCATAGGAATGGCTATAGCAAAGGCTTTGGCTTATGCTGGTGCGAAAATCGCGTTCAACGGACGCCGCGCGAATCTGATAGCTGACGCAGAGAAGGAGTACGCATCGCTCGGCATCAACGCCAAGGGATATGTGTTCGACATCACTAACGAAGCTGATGTGCAGAAGTTCATCCCTCAGATAGAGAAGGACTTTGGCGGCAGCATCGATATTCTGGTGAACAACGCCGGCATCATCAAGCGTATCCCTGCCACAGACATGACAGTGGAGGAGTTCCGCCAGGTTATCGACATCGACCTGACTGGCGCTTTCATCATGTCCAAGGCTGTGGCTCCGGGCATGATCGCCAAGGGCGGAGGCAAGATTATCAACGTATGCTCTCTGATGAGCGAGCTCGGTCGTGAGACAGTCTGCGCTTACGCGGCTGCCAAGGGCGGACTCAAGATGCTGACACGCAACCTCGCTTGCGAGTGGGCTGAGCACAATATACAGGTGAACGGTATCGGTCCTGGCTACATAGCTACACCTCAGACTGCGCCATTGCGCGAGAAGCAGGCTGACGGCTCGCGCCATCCTTTCGACCAGTTCATCATCGCCAAGACTCCAGCTGCTCGTTGGGGAACTCCTGAGGACCTGATGGGCACTGCAGTGTTCCTGTCTTCTGAGGCATCGAACTTCGTGAACGGACAGATTCTTTACGTTGACGGCGGTATTTTGGCTTACATAGGCAAGCAGCCTAAGTAACAGCCGCACGGAAACGGAATCCATAAGAAAAGGCATCGTGAAAAACGGTGCCTTTTTTGTTATATGGTGCTTCTGAACTTGCTCGGCGACAGGCCTTTCTGCTTGATGAAGAATTTGCTGAACTGCGCTTGCGACGAGAATCCCAGCGAGTCCGATATGGCTTGTATCGGCAGTCGCGATGTCTCAAGCATCGACATCGCCTCCTTCATTATATAATTCGAAATTGTCTGCTTCGGGGTGACGCCCACGACCTTGTCGGTCACTTGCGAGAGGTATCTGGTGCTGATGGACAGCTTGTCGGCGTAGAAAGCCACGTCGTGCGCCACTTTGTAGTGCTCGGCTATGAGGCTTAGGAACGTGTTGTAGATGTCGGCAGGCCGGAGCTCGCGGTTGTCGTTGGCTGAGTAAACGACCTGGCTGTGCATGTATGAGTGGGCGGAGGCTACGGCGCTTTTCACGTCGTCGCCCATGGCGAGTCTTGTGGCTATGGCTGTGGACATGGCTCCGCTGACTCCGTGCTTGAGCCATCCGTCCGTGTTGTGCGACGTGAAGAATGACTTCTCGCCGTCGCTGTAGAGCAGTGCGGTAATCATTCCGTCCTGCATGATGCCACCTCTTAGCAGCACGGCTTTCGCTCCCAGTGCGCATAGCGACACAGCCGCATAGACCATGTCTTCGTTGGTGTTGATTTTGCGCCCGATGAAAAACTCGGCGTCCTCGCATTTAATGAACAGGAGGCTTGATATGGGAATCAGCAGTTTCTTCCAAGCCTCTGTGGCTTCCACACCCATGAGCCTTTCGCCTTTCGATGAAAGGATTTTTGGCGCGGTCACTATGTTACGGCAGCCGATTATCTCGTTTCTTATGGCTGACACGGTCTCCTCGTTTCTCACCATGCCCACTTTCACCGCCTTCGGAAAGCAAGTGTGCAGTATGGCTCGCGTCTGCCCGGCCACGATTTCAGGCGACAAGTCGATTATATGCTCGATGCCGCTGTCGTTCTGCACCGTGATGGACGTGATGGCAGTCTCGGCATGGCCGCCAAGAGCCGTTATGGTCTTGATGTCGCGCTGTATGCCAGTGCCGCCAGTGTTGTCGGAGCCGGTTATCGTGAGAATTGGTGTCAGTCCTTTCATGGTGCAATGATAGTCTTTTTGCATAATAAGAACAAACTATATATTCCTAATATGACAAAAATATTTCCCGATAAGGCAATGAATTAGTTGTTTTCTCAGTAGTTTTTGTCAAAACAGGAGTATAAACTTCGCACATGGAAACGATATGCAGACCTTTGCGGCGTAAAACAACAAAAAACGAAAAAAACATGTCAGACAGAAGTACATTGAACCGCAACTTGGCTCAGATGCTGAAGGGCGGAGTGATAATGGATGTTACCACACCAGAACAAGCGAAAATAGCAGAGAAGGCAGGCGCATGCGCAGTCATGGCGCTGGAGCGCATACCAGCAGACATACGTGCGGCAGGCGGTGTTTCGCGCATGAGCGATCCTAAAATGATAAAAGGCATACAGGAAGCAGTATCTATACCAGTGATGGCTAAGTGCCGTATCGGTCATTTCGCTGAGGCGCAGATACTTGAGGCAATAAGCATCGACTATATTGACGAGAGCGAGGTGCTGAGCCCAGCCGACGACGTGTACCATATAGACAAGCGCAAGTTCAACGTGCCATTCGTGTGCGGAGCCAAGGACTTGGGCGAGGCATTGCGCCGTATTAACGAGGGCGCGACCATGATACGTACCAAGGGTGAGCCAGGAACCGGCGACGTGATACAAGCTGTGCGCCACATGCGCATGATGCAGAGCGAAATCCGCCGACTGACTTCGCTGAGCGAGGACGAGCTTTATGAGGCAGCGAAGCAGTTGCGTGTGCCATACGAGCTCGTAAGCTATGTGCACGACAACGGCAAGCTGCCAGTAGTGAACTTCGCTGCAGGAGGCGTGGCTACACCAGCCGATGCCGCACTGATGATGCAGCTTGGCGCTGAAGGCGTGTTCGTGGGCAGCGGAATATTCAAGAGCGGCGACCCTGTGAAGCGCGCTCAGGCGATAGTGAAAGCAGTGACTAACTACAACAATCCAGCAGTGCTGGCGGAGTTGAGCGAGGACCTCGGCGAGGCGATGGTCGGCATCAACGAGAGCGAGATACAGCTGCTGATGGCAGAAAGAGGAAAATAAATGAAGATAGCTATATTGGCATTACAAGGAGCCTTCGCAGAGCACGAGGCTGCGCTTCGCAAATTAGGCGCGGAGACGTTTCTTGTGCGCAACAAGCAGGACTGGGCTCAGGAGAAGGACGGTCTGGTGATACCGGGCGGCGAAAGCACAGCCATGACACGCATCATGCGCGACGAGGAGCTGTGGGACCCGATTCGCGACGAGATACTTGGCGGACTGCCAGTATTCGGTACTTGCGCCGGACTGATAATGCTCGACAAGGAGCACCTCTCGACGATGAACATCACCGCCTTGAGAAACGCCTATGGCCGACAGCTGGGCAGCTTCTACACCGATGACGAATTCAAAGGCATCGGACGTGTGCCCATGACGTTCATTCGTGCGCCGTACATAGCGGAGCACGGCGACGGCGTGGAGGTGCTTGCCACAGTCGATGGCAGAGTAGTGGCGGCACGTCAGGGGGCGCAGCTGGTGACGGCTTTCCATCCGGAACTTAACGACGACAGCCGCATCCACGAGTATTTCCTCGACATCGTGTCTGCCAAATCCATATAGTCTTTCGGAATCCCGCACAGGGGACGAGGGAAATCTGTTAATAATGAAGGCATCGCAACATAAAAGCGGTGCCTTTTTTATTGCTGTTTCAACCGAAATCATCGTTATAATACCGCTAAAAATCCTTATGTTTGTAGATTGCAGTTGAATATACAAACGATAATCATGAAACTCAACATAGGAAAGAGCCTGATGCTTGCCGCAGCGTGTCTGACAGCGGTGTGCGCCGGCTCGCAGGAACTGTACAGGTCGGTGCCGCAGTCGCCGTACACATTTTACTATAGTATATCGAACGAGGAGGCAGCTACATTCTTCGCCGACCCTCAGCCGCAGAAAATCTACCCTTTGCTGCACACCAAAACGGACTCTGTGCTGACGGCGCTGTCGGCAGACCCGAAGCTGCCTAACGGACATTACATAAAAGTAGGCACAAGGGCAAACAAGGTTTACGCAGATGTGATGACGGTGCAGCACTTCTTCCCATACATCTTCAACAACGGCAATGAACTGATGGTCCGTGTGCTGGACACGCTTGGGCAGAACATCGCCACGGCTGAGGTTTATGCCGGAAAGTCGCGTCTGAAGTACGACAAGAAAATGCAGCTCTACACGCTCCCGAAGGCAAAGAACGGACTGCTGCTGATTCGCCACGACGGGCTCGACGCTTATTACAAGCTCTACAATTCGCTGGCGGCGCGCAAGGCAGAGAACGAGCCTCTGTACATCGTCAACGGCAAAGTGTCGTCCGACATCAGACGGATACCGCCGTCGGAGGTCACTTCCATCAACGTGCTTGCGGGCGACGACGCTATAGCCGCGTACGGCAGCAAGGGCGCTAACGGAGTGGTGGTGATAACGACCAATGCCGGTTACCGTCCGGTGGAGATAAGCAAGGCGGCTGAGCCATACTTCTTCGCGGTGACATCGAAGCCCAAGTACCGTCCTAACGACACGGTGCGATTCAAGTTCTACCTCTTGGACAGCCGTAAGCGTTTCGTGCGCGACTCGGTGAACGTGTATGTGTCGCAGAACTCCAGAAGGAAAGTCATGACGATTTCGCCATACGCGCCGGGATTCTACACCGGCAGCTTTGTGCTGGACGACTCGCTCGAACTGCGCCTCGACCAGCCGGTTGCGCTTGAGGTGACTAAAGCGACCGACCCTAAGCAGAAGGCCAAGTACGAGAATCTCTTTATCTATGAGGATTATGAACTGAAGTCGTCGAGCCTTTCGCTGCGGCTGGATAATGAGAAGCAACACTATGGCGACTCCTTGATAGCCTA
>CAMHCZ010000032.1 GCA_946183755.1 uncultured bacterium
AGATGTTCGACCTGCTGGACAATATGGAGGACAGGATGCAGGATGAATTAGGATACTCGCTCGACAACCCGATGAAGGACGGAAGCCCGGAAAGCCGGATAACGAACATTTCCATCGCCATCAAATGCGACATCGAGGAGATGAACGAAGGCATCGGCAAAGCCTTGGACGGCATCATCGACGGCATAGAAGAATAAAGCAACCGCATAAGAAAAACGAAGGGTGCCCGGAACTACCGGACACCCTTGATTTCTTGCGCTCACTCGCTGCGCTATTCAGCCAGCACGAAGTCGAGCTGCTTCTTTTCGAGATTGGTCTTAGCCACACGGACCGTGATCGGGTCGCCGAGCTGGAACTTGCGGTGGCGGCGACGGCCGATGAGGCAGTAGTTCTTCTCGTCGAACGTGTAATAATCGTCGCCAAGCTCGCGGACAGGAATCATGCCCTCGCACTTGTTCTGGTTAAGCTCCACATAGACGCCCCACTCCGTTATGCCGGAGATGACGCCGTCGAACACCTTGCCCACCTTGTCGGACATGAACTCCACTTGCTTGTACTTGATGGACGCGCGCTCGGCCGTAGCCGCGAGCTGCTCCATAGCCGAGCAATGGTCGCACTTGTCCTCTATCTCCTTTTCGTTGACCGAGCGGCCGCCGTCGAGGTACCGCTCCAGCAGGCGGTGCACCATCATGTCGGGATAGCGGCGTATCGGCGATGTGAAGTGCGTGTAGTAGTCGAACGCCAAGCCGTAGTGGCCGATGTTGGTCGTCGTGTAAATGGCTTTCGCCATCGAGCGCACGGCGATGGTCTGTACAAGCCCTTGCTCGCCCTTGCCCTCAACGTCCTTCAGGAGCGTGTTTATCGAGCTTGATATTTCCTTTGGCTTGCCGGTCGTCTTCAGTTTATATCCGAACTTGCGTATGAAGTCGGACAAAGCGCGTATTTTGTCGGGGTTCGGTGTGTCGTGCACACGATAGACGAACGTCTTCGGCTTCGCCTTGCCCGACGGCTTTCCTATATGCGTAGCCACTGTGCGGTTAGCCAGCAGCATGAACTCCTCTATGAGCTTGTTCGCGTCCTTCGATTCCTTGAAATAAACGCTGAGCGGCTTGCCGTTCTTGTCTATCTCGAAACGCACCTCCACGCTGTCGAACGATATGGCGCCAGCCTTGTATCTTGCGTCACGCAGTTTCTTGGCAAGCTCGTCAAGCTTCAGAATCTCCTCCTTCATGTCGCCCTCGCCAGTCTCTATCACCTCCTGCGCCTCTTCGTAGCAGAAACGGCGGTCGGACTTTATGACGGTACGGCAGATGTCGTAATGTTTCACGTTGGCGTTATCGTCCATGACGAACACCACGGAGAACGCCAGTTTCTCCTCGTTCGGACGCAGAGAGCAAAGCTCGTTGGACAAATGTTCCGGAAGCATAGGAATCGTGCGGTCCACAAGATAAACGGAAGTGGCTCTTTCCATCGCCTCCTTGTTTATCGGAGTGTTCGGCTTCACATAGTGCGTCACGTCGGCTATATGCACGCCAATCTCCCAGTCGCCAGACTCGAGCTTGCGGATGGACAGCGCGTCGTCAAAGTCCTTCGCGTCTTTCGGGTCGATGGTGAATGTAGGCACATCACGCATGTCGCGGCGCTTGGCGAATTCCTCGGGCGTCAGATCGTCAGGAATCTCGTCGGCGGCCTTCTCCAGCGCCTCAGGGTAAGAGTACGGCAGTCCGTACTCGGCGAGTATGGCGTGCATCTCGGTGTTGTTGTTGCCCACGTCGCCGAGCACATCTATGACTTCGCCTATCGGGCTGCGGTCACTCACGCCCCACTCCACTATCTTGACTATGGCCTTCTGTCCGTCCTTGCCGCCGTGCAGATTGTCCACAGGTATGAAAATATCGCTGGTGAGAATCTTGTTGTCAACACGCAGGAACGCATAGTTTCGTCCCACCTGCAGCACACCGACGAACGTGTCTTGCGCACGCTTCAATATCTCCACCACCTCGCCTTCGGGCTCACTGCCCTTCGGACGGGCGTAGAGGAACACACGCACACGGTCCTTGTTCAGTGCGTGGCGCAGACGGCGCTCGGCTATGAATATCGCGCTGCCGCCGTCGTCAGGCACGAGGTATGTCTTTCCGTTTGAGCGGCGGTCTATCACGCCCTCAACGTATCCTGCACGGGTGTTCAGTTTGTACTTTCCGTGTTCCACCTCGTCCACAGTCTCGTTGGCAGCCAAAGCGTCAAGGATAGATATGACCAGTTGACGCTCGCTAAGCGACTTCGCGCCTATCGCCGCAGAGATCTGCTTGTAGTTGTAAGCCACTGTCGGATTGTCGTGCATCACATCCAGCAGAGCCTGCTCCAACTGCTTGCGGTTCAGTCCCTTCTTGCTCGACTTCGGCATCCCTTTCGGACGTCCGCTGCGCGTTTTCTCCGAGCGTTGCGCACGTTGTTTTTTCTTTAGTTTCATAAGTATATCAGTTTTTGTTTTTCAATTCTGTTTTGTTTGGCTATCACAAATATAGACATTTGAACAAAGCGCACGCCACTAATGCCGCCTTTGATTTGGCAGAAAAGCAAATTATTATTATATTTGCTTGATTTATACGGCCGACAAAACGCCATTCCGCAACACAGGAACATGTGCCGGCCACTTCATCAGGAATAGACATACAAAAGGAAAATAATGAACGAGGAAATCAAAGAACAAGAAAGCTACGGTGCCAATAGTATCCAAGTGCTTGAAGGTCTCGAAGCTGTGCGTAAACGCCCTGCCATGTACATCGGCGATGTCGGTCTCAAGGGTCTGCACCACTTGGTAAACGAGGTGGTCGACAACTCCATAGACGAGGCGATGGCCGGATTCTGCAAAAACATAGACGTATTCATAAACCCGGATAATTCCATAACTGTCGTTGACGACGGACGTGGTATCCCTGTGGGAATGCACGAGAAGGAGAAGAGGTCAGCGCTCGAGGTCGTTATGACAGTGCTGCACGCCGGAGGTAAGTTCAACAAGAGCACTTACAAGGTGTCAGGAGGTCTGCACGGTGTCGGCGTAAGCTGCGTGAACGCGCTCTCTGACAAGATGCACGTCGAGGTTTGCCGCGAAGGCAAGCGTTTCGCACAGGACTACAGCTGCGGCAAGCCGCTGAACCCTGTGACAGAGATAGGCACTTCCGACAAAACCGGAACTTCCGTGACTTTCCACCCAGACGGAACAATCTTCAAAGACACTGTATATCACTATGACATGCTGGCAGGCAGACTGCGCGAGCTGAGCTTCCTCAACGCCGGCATAAACATCACTCTCACAGACCTCCGTCCAAAAACAGACGAGAACGGAAACGTGCTTGAGGAACAAGGCGAACACAAGTCGGACAAGTTCTTCTCCGACAAGGGCCTTAGCGAGTTCGTAGCATTCATCGACGAGAACCGTGAGAGACTGATAAAGGACGTGATTCACATAAACACAGACAAGTACGGAACTCCTGTAGAGGTCGCAATGATCTACAACACATCATACAGCGAGAACCTTCACTCATACGTTAACAACATCAACACAATAGAGCACGGAACACACGTGGCCGGATTCCGTTCGGCACTCACCCGTACGCTCAAGAAATACGCCGACGACAACAAGATGCTCGAGAAGGCAAAGGTTGAAATCAGCGGCGACGACTTCCGCGAGGGATTGACCGCAGTCATTTCCGTCAAGGTGGCAGAGCCTCAATTCGAGGGTCAGACCAAGACCAAACTCGGCAACGACGAAGTGAAGGGTATCGTGGACAAGGCTGTAGGCGAAGCGCTCACAAACTACTTGGAGGAGCACCCAGCCGAGGCTAAGAGAATCGTGGACAAGGTGATTCTCGCTGCATCAGCACGTCTGGCAGCACGCAAGGCGCGCGAGAACGTACAGCGCAAGTCGCCACTTTCGGGTGGAGGACTGCCTGGCAAACTCGCCGACTGCACAACCAAGGATCCAGCAGAAGCAGAGATATTCCTCGTCGAGGGAGACTCTGCAGGCGGTACAGCCAAGCAGGGACGTGACAGAATGTACCAAGCGATTCTTCCGCTGAGAGGTAAGATTCTGAACGTAGAGAAGGCACTGCAGCACAAGGTGCTCGAGAGCGAGCAGATAAGAAACATCTACACTGCGCTCGGAGTGACGATAGGAACCGAGGAGGACTCCATGGCGCTTAACGACTCCAAGCTCAGATACCACAAGATCATAGTCATGACCGATGCCGACGTCGATGGAAGCCACATCGCGACACTCATCATGACATTCTTCTTCCGCCACATGAAAGACCTGATAGAGAAAGGCTACCTGTACATAGCCACTCCACCGCTCTACATGTGCAAGAAGGGCAACAAAGTGGAATACTGCTGGACCGACCAGCAGAGAGACCTGTTCCTGCAGACCTACGGCGAAGGCTCTAAGGTGCAGCGATACAAAGGTCTTGGAGAGATGAACAAAGACCAGCTTTGGGAGACAACCATGAACCCAGAGAACAGAACTCTGAAGCAGGTGACAATAGAAAACGCCACAGCTGCCGACAGAGCATTCTCAATGCTCATGGGCGACGACGTGGAGCCAAGACGCCAGTTCATCGAGGAGAACGCCGTTTACGCAAACATCGACACCTAAGCACAACAAAACGCGGCACGCTGCGTTGTTATAGCATAGACATTCTTTAAACAAACATAGTTTTATCTAATTCAACAAAAGATGAATTTATTATTTAAAAGAATCTTTGGAGGACTGGCAAAAACTGAGAAGTTCGAGAAGCAGGAAGGACAACTGCTCGCAGACTACAAGAGATACTGCGACATCCAGACTTCGGAACAGCTCAAGGAGTACACAGCTCTGTTCGGGCTCGTGCAGTCAGCAGAATTCAAAGACAAGAAAAAGACACTGCAGAATCGCAAGTACAAGGATACTGAGGAGTATCGCGATTCACGCAAGTTTGAAAAACTCAATTCCAGCTGGAAGATCAAGAGCTACTACGAGACTCTTGACAGCGCGGAGCTGAAAGAGTACGAGGCATTCAAGGCTTCCAGCGACTACACCAAGCTGGGCGACCCTAAACTCTGGCAGGCTGACGAGCGCTTGAAGAGACTCAAGAACTTCGAGAAGTCCAAGGCTTACAAGAACTATGAGGGACTCAAAGGCTCATACCTGATAAAGGAGTTCGAGGAGCTGAAAGCCAAAGTCAACACCGAGGAGTTCCAGAAGAACAGAGCTTGGTGGGAAGACAAGCACAGATGGCAGAAGACCGAGGAGTATCAGAAGGAGCAGCGCTTCTATGAGCTGAAGAAGACCGATGACATCGCATTCTACGAACATACAGACCCTAAGAAGTTCGAGGCACTGAACAAGTGGGCTCTGACTTTCAAGGACGAATTCGAGGGCACTGCGCTCAACTCACAGTGGAAGCACGGATTCTTCAACAGAGCACAGGCACTGAAGAAGATCTACTCGTTCCCTAACGACAAGCAGGCATACACAGAAGGTCAGAACGTGTTTGTGAACGGCGCGCTTAGCATCGTGACAAAGCGTCAGCAGGCTGACACACTCGTTTGGGACGCGAAGAAGGGATTCCTCTTCAAGCAGATGGCTTTCACATCCGGCAACATCAACACAGGCGAAGCATTCAGCCAGAGATACGGAAAGATACAGGCAAAGGTGAAGATTGAGCAGAAGGCCGACGTCAGCCACTCTTTGTGGATGGGAACAGACGGCATGATACCTCACATCAACATCTTCTCGTTCAACGGCAAGAAGCTGAGCGTGGGCATGTGCAACAACGCCAACGGCACTATCGACCGTGAGATAATCAAGGGAATCAACCCTGAGAACTATTACATCTACACTCTCGAGTGGAACGAGAGAGAGATTATCTGGAAGATAAACAACGTGGTAGTGAAGAAGGTGACAAGCAACGTGCCTGACAAGGCAATGCACCTAGCTGCTACTTCGTTCATCGGCGCTCAGAACGCAGGCGGCGAGAGCATCCTGAAAATCGACTGGATAAGAGTTTACGCTCGCAAGTAAAATCTCAACCAATAATAGAAAAATCCCGGCTCAATGAGTCGGGATTTTTTTGTATTCCTGTCCCTAAGCGCTGGTTGGTGAGCGAAGCCGAAGCACCGGATACAAATTAATGTCCTGCGGACAGAAATCCATCAAAATAAAATCAAATCGTTCTAATAGAATATTCTGTTTGATTTGTTGTTATTTGTCCTATTTCTCGCGAAGCGACCAGACACAGCGTAGAGTCGTGGCGCGCTGCGACTAAAACACGGAAAATCAAACATTTCCACATATTTGTAGAGGCGAATAATTATTCGCCCCTACAGCAAATCATTTATTTTCACAACCATGAGAAATCCCATTTCACCCCGTTGGGGTTCTGTTTTGTATTTGCGTTTTTATCAGGGGCTAACGCCCCTGCCTATGGGTATTCCGTCCCTTCGGGACTACCATTAAAAATCATTTTACACAACGTACAGCCGTGAAAAATCCCGTTCACTTAGCGACAGCCGAAGTGCGGGATTTATCTGTAAAAAAAGAGCGACTCACAAATGAGCCGCTCTTATGTTTTCATCCATCCGAAGGAGCTATTTCTTCACGCCCTTGTTCAGGACTTTGTCATACATGCCGTCTGTGGTAAGGATTTCCATCGCTTTGAGGTATGAATCGTCGAAGGCATTGACGGTCTTGTAGAAGCCTTCTGTGCCGAAAAGACGGCGTGCGAAAAGCGCCTTTAACTGCTTCTTTATCATAGGCGACGACTTCTTGAATCCAGCCTCATCGAACTTCACGCCCTCGCCTGTAGCCTTGTCGGTGAGTTCTTTGAGGTAATTGTCGCTGAGTTCGTATGACTTGATGAAATCGTCCACGTTGTCGTACTTTTTCTTCAGTTCCTTCTCGTGCTTCTGCAGGAAGTCTGACGCATAGCCGTTCACCACGCCCTTTGCCACTATCTTGGTCAAATAGAGCGACTGGGCGGTCGTGTCTATCGGCACGAAATAGTCCGGCATGATGCCTCCGCCGCCATAGACAGTACGGTGCAGATTCAGCGTCTCGTACTTCAGCGAGTCCGGGAAGTGTATGCTGTCGGCTGACAGGAGCTCGCCGTGATTGTAACGCTCTATGACGTCGTTTTTGTACTTCTCCACGCCGTCGGCGTAAGGTTTCTGTATGCAGCGTCCCGAAGGTGTGTAATAGCGCGCTATGGTTATGCGCAAGCCCGAACCGTCCGCCAGCGCCACCGGCATCTGCACAAGCCCCTTGGCGAAAGTTCTTCTGCCCACGATGACGGCTCTGTCATTGTCCTGCATCGCTCCGGAAAGAATCTCGCTCGCCGATGCCGACGACTCGTCCACCAGGAAGACGATGCGACCGTCCACGAAGCTGCCGCCCGGCGACGATTTGTAGGTCTCCCTCACGGCTCTGCCCTTGGTATAGACTATCATCTGCTTGCCGTCGAGGAACTCATCGGCGATGCTTGACGCAGCCTTAAGGTAGCCACCGCCGTTGCCCTGAAGGTCGAAAATCAGGTCCTTCATGCCGGCTTTCTTGAGTGTCTTGAGCGCCTCGTCGAACTCCTTTTTCGTATTGTCAGAGAAGACTGTCAGTTTTATGTAACCCACAGTTGGCGACACCATATAAGCCGCCTGAACGCTATGCAACGGTATTTTGTCTCTTATGATCTTGAACTCAAACGGGTCCTTCACGCCACGACGAACGACGGTCACTGTGGCTGTCGTGCCTTTCTTGCCGCGCAGACGCTTCATTATGTCTCGCGATGTCATCTTTACACCGGCTATCAACGTGTCGTTGGCCTTGATGAAGCGGTCGCCAGCCAGAACGCCGACTTTCTCCGCCGGTCCGCCTGGAATGACCGCATCGACATACAATGTGTCCTTGAGCATGACGAACTGCACGCCGATGCCCTCGAACTCGCCCACGAGCGGCTCGTTCATCTGCTGCATCTCCGACTTTGGAATATAGACAGAGTGAGGGTCGAGTTTCTGCAGCATGCCCGAGATGGCATAATCTATCAGCGCGCTGTCCGACACCGCATCAACGTACATCCCCGAGACTCTTGCCTTGGCCTCATAGAATTTCTTGAGCTGCTTTATCGTCTCGTTGGTAGCGGAATAAGCAGACACCGCCGTAGCCGCGCATAACGCCACAGCCACCAGTTTACGCCATATTGAGTTATTCATGTTCAATGCTTTTGTTTATTACTTCACAGCGCGCAGGAGGTCCTTCACTTCCTCCATCGTCAGCTGCACATAGAATCCGATTGAATCGCCACGGTTGGCACGGAGATGCTCCACAGCCTCGTCTATCGACACATGCTCGGCGCCGAGTTCTGTCAGTGTCACAGGCATGCCAATGGACTTGAAGAACGCTCTCAGCTTAGCCACGCCTTCCTTGGCTGTCTCGGTCTCATTCGCCTTTGGCTGCACACCGAACACCTTAACGGCGAACTGCGCCACCTTGGAAGGGTTCTTCTGCAAAGCCGCGTCGAGGAACGCCGGGAACACGACTGCCAGACCTGCGCCGTGCGCTATCGTGTCGTCTATCGCGCTGAGCTCATGCTCTATGCCGTGCGATGTCCAGTCCTCCTCGCGACCCACGCCGCAGACGTCGTTGTGAGCCATCGTGCCAGCCCACATGATGTTGGCTCTCGCCTCATAGTCCTCCGGATTGGCGAACACCTTAGGCGATTCCTTGATTATGGCGCGGAGCAGACCTTCGCAGAACTCGTCGGTCACGAACACGTCCTTTGTGTTGGTGAAGTAACGCTCCATGATGTGCGCCATCATGTCGGAAATGCCGCATGCCGTCTGATAAGGAGGCAAGGTGTAAGTCAGTTCAGGATTCATGATGGAGAACACAGGACGAAGCAGAAGCGGCATTCTGAGTCCGAGCTTCTTGTTGGTCTGCATGTTTGTAATGACGGAGTTGCCGGAACCTTCGCTTCCTGCCGCAGGGATAGTCAGCACGACCGACACCTTCAACGCCTTCTCAGGCTTGCATTTGCCCAAGTAGAAGTCCCACACATCGCCGTCGTAGTAATAGCCGGCAGCGACAGCCTTTGCTGTGTCTATGACAGAGCCGCCGCCCACAGCCATGAGCATGTCGGGATTCTCCTTCTTAGCCACCTCGACGCCCTCGCGAGCCTTGTCGATGAGCGGATTGGCCTGTATGCCGCCGAACTCGAAGAACTCGAGCCCTGCCTTGCTCAACGAGTCCTCGACTCTCTTGAGCAGACCGCTGCGTACCACTGAACCTTTGCCGAAGAAGATCATCACCTTCTTGGCACCGTACTTCTTTGCCAGTTCTCCAGCCTGGCTCTCTGTGTCTCTGCCGAACACGAATTCGGTAGGACTATAGTAAACGAAATTATTCATAGTAAAAGCAAATATACGAATTTGTTTATTGTGTGTTTCTTTTAGCGGCAAGCATTAAATACCAGCATATCTGTCCGACGGAATAAAGGCAGTTGACCATCGACAGAATGGACACGCACACGACAACGTTCCTTATGACGAACGCGCCGACCGACAGCGCCGCCACATTGACAGCGAAGCCCACGCACTCCACCACGAACGCCGCCTTCTGCCTGCCATAGACAGACGGCACGAAATTGAGCGAAAGCGCCATGAACGAGCAAACCATCCAAGGCAGCATCATGCGGAGCAAACCGCTCGCCGCCACCCACTCCGTGCCGAAAAACACCTCCGTGAGCCATGGCAGCAGCATCCACAGCACGACCACAAGCGGAACGAACACAAGCACCATCCTGCGGCAGATGCTGTTCAGAAGCAACGCGCTCGACTCGTCTCTCGACTCGTTCTCGCCCACACGCTGGAATAGAACCTGGTTCAACGCTCTCGCGAACGCCCACATTGGGCGCATAGCCACATTCAGCGCCAACGCGAAAAAGCCGACCTGCACCATGTCGAACGCGGCGGACATGACGAAGATGGGCATATTGACCGTAAGCACGTTTATAAGCTTATGCGGCAGCGAATACAACGCGAAAGCCTTGTGCCGGCGAGCCGCGGCAACGATGTCACCAAACCTGAACTTGAGTATCTCGCCGCCGTTGGTCCTTATTCTGAACAGAATTGTCAGCACGCCGACCGCCTGACCGATGAACGCCGATATGACCAAGCCCCACTTGTGCCAGCCGGCAAAACCGAGAGCGACCTTCGACACATTGTTGGTCACGCTGTGCACAACATTATAGGCGGCGCTTTTGCCGTAACGGTCGTTCCTGTTCCACCAGAACGAAAGCACGTAGCCGAGCGACGAAAGGAATATGAGCGGAGCTATAAGATTGGCGGTCAAGCGCCACTGCTCAGGCAGAAGCCCAGCGAACGTCAGAAACGCGCACACGATAGCAACGACCGCGCTGCACAGCACATTGAGCGCAAGACAGAGGTCAACTGCCGTAGCCGCATTGGAGCTCTTCTTCTCTATCACCACGGCATTCTCGTACTGCGCCGAAGCCACTATCGCCCCCACGCCCACTATGGCGAGGAACAGGCTCAGCGTGCCCAGTTCGTCGGGACTGTAAAGTCGTGTGACAAAGGGATATACAACAACAGCGACAATCTGCCCCACCCCGCTGGCGGTCAACAGTTTGACGCTGTTTATTATCAGTTTCGAATCTATATATTGATTCGCTTTTGTCATAGATTATTTTCCTCTGACAAGCTTCTCCACCGCTCCGAAAGTCTTGTCGAAACCGAACGACTCGACTATCTCGTCCATGTGCTTCTTCACCTCGGCGGTGCATAGATTGCCTATGCTGCCCTCGTGAGTGTGGTGTATGTCCTTGTTCGGAGTGAAGTTGCCTGCCTCTATGTCCAGACCCACCTTCTTGTAGGCGTCGCGGAAAGGCATCTTCTCCTCGAACACGAGTCGGTTCACCTCCTCCACGCTGAACATCAGGTCGTATCTCTTGTCGTCGAGTATATGCTCGTTCACCTTGATGTCGCTCATCATGTGGGCGGTCATCGTCAGTATGCCTATCAGCTCGTCGAACGCAGGCAGGAACAGTTCCTTTATTATCTGCAGGTCGCGGAAATAGCCCGAAGGCAGGTTGTTTGTTATGAGCAATATGTCGCTTGGCAACGACTGCAGTTTGTTGCACTTGGCTCTTGTCAATTCGAACACGTCAGGGTTCTTCTTGTGCGGCATTATGCTCGAGCCTGTGGTGTATTCGTCAGCCAGCTTCACGAATCCGAAGTTCTGGCTTGAGAACATGCAGGCGTCGAACGCCATCTTCGCCACAGTGTTGGCAATGCTCGCTATGGCGTAAGCCACGCATCTCTCCATCTTGCCTCGCCCCATCTGCGCGTAAACCACGTTGTAGTTCAGTCCCTCGAATCCGAGCAGCTGCGTTGTCATTGTTCTGTTCAGAGGGAACGACGAGCCGTAGCCAGCCGCCGAGCCCAGCGGATTGCGGTTGCATATCTTCCAAGCCGACTGCAGCAGCTGCATGTCGTCGGTCAGGCTCTCGGCATAAGCGCCGAACCACATGCCGAACGACGAAGGCATAGCCACCTGCAAGTGCGTGTAGCCCGGCATCAGCACGTTCTTGTACTTCTCGCTCTGGCTCTGCAGCACGTTGAAGAGGTTAAGCACAGCCTGCTCCAGTTCGTAGATTTTTGTTCTGGTGAATATCTTCAGGTCCACGAGCACCTGGTCGTTTCTCGAGCGACCGCTGTGTATCTTCTTGCCCACGTCGCCGAGCTTTCTGGTGAGCATAAGCTCAACCTGCGAGTGCACGTCCTCCACGCCTTCCTCTATCACGAACTCGCCCTTCTCGGCGGTCTCGTAAATAGAGCGGAGCTCCTTAAGCAAGACATCCAGCTCGCTCTTCTCGAGCAGTCCGACCGACTCCAGCATTGTTATGTGAGCCATCGAGCCTGCCACGTCAGACTTCGCCAGGTAGAGGTCCATCTCGCGGTCCTTGCCCACGGTGTATTTCTCGATGTCCTTATCTACGGGTTTGCCCTTGTCCCAAAGTTTAGATTGTGCCATTTTCTTATTCGTAATTTAAGTTAGCGAGAACGTCAGCCACCTTGTTGATGCCGTCCTTGAGTTTTCCGTCCACCATCATCTTCACCATCATCGGCAGGTCGGCCTTCAGTGTCAGCCTCATCTTTGTCAGATTCTCCTCCTTCTCCACAAGCTGAATCCACATGTTCACCTCGATAGGCGAGCCGTCAGCCGCGAACTTTATCGTCTTAGGCTCCTCGCGCTCTATTATCTTGAACTTCACGTTGCCTACGGGGTTCACGCTGAAGCTTATCGAGTCCTTTTCGCAAGTCAGGTCCTTGAGTCCAGCCTCTGCCGGTATCTTGTCCTTCATCGCCTCCACGTTGCTCAGGTCGCTCAGCTTGGCGAACACCTTGTGGGCGTTGGCCGCTATCTGCTTTACGTCGCTTACGTATTCTGCCATTGTCTGTGTCTTTTTTGTATGTTATTTACCCCAAATGTCCGGGCTCTTTCTCCACTCCTTGAGTGTCTCCACCTGCTCCTCCTTCACATATCCTGTAGCCACGGCTGTCTCTATCATGGCGTTGTAGTTGCTCAGTGTTGTCAGTTCCACTTTGTGCTCCTTGAATGCGTTCTCGCTCACTGGGAAGCCGTAAGTGAATATAGCCACCATGCCCAGCACCTCTGCGCCAGCCGCTCTCACAGCCTCGGCTGCCTTAAGGCTGCTGCCGCCTGTGGAGATGAGGTCCTCGATGACCACCACCTTCTGTCCTGCCTTCAGGTCGCCCTCGATGAGGTTGCCCAGACCGTGGTCCTTAGGCGAGGAACGAACGTAGATGAAAGGCAGTCCGAGCTCCTGAGCCACGAGAGCGCCCTGCGCGATGGCACCTGTCGCCACTCCGGCTATCACCTCTGCCTGAGGGTACTTAGCCTTGACGGTCTTGACGAACTCGTCTCTCACGAGGGTTCTTATCTCTGGGAAAGACAGTGTCTTTCTGTTGTCGCAGTATATTGGGGACTTCCAGCCCGAAGCCCAAGTGAATGGCTCGGATGGTTGAAGTTTGATTGCCTTGATTTTAAGCAGGCTCTCTGCCACTTTCTTTTCTGATTCGCTCATATTTCTTTAGTTTTAAGTTATTGTTATCAAGTTCAAAGTCACAAAATTAGTCATTTATAATCATAGTAACACACAATTTATCATCACGCAAATTGAAATGTCATTTGTCCTTGCTGCATTGAGACATCTACACGCGGCTGCAAATCAAAATTAAACACCAAAGCCTCAACCATGGCATGACGATTCTCTATATGACCGCCTCCATGATAGAAGTGTTCTTGCGTTTCGATATTAAATTTCCCCCAATATCTATCAATCATTTCATTAGAACGGAATTCGTTGTGATGCCAAGTTGACAATATAAAATGCGCAGGGGTCTGCGATAATGCATTGAAGAGTTTTTCTTCGTCTCGCTCTGTCCAACCATTATAATAATCTACATAGCGGCCAAAATATGGGGGGTCACAATATATTAAATCTCCATCTTGTGCATGGTTTATTGTTTCAATGAAATTTTGATTGTGGAACTCCCAATGATTCTGAAGAATAACTCGTTGCGTAGCAGCTATTTGATTACATATCTTTGTTACATATGCAGGAGCAAAACGCTCTGGTTTTTTGCAGAATGGAATATTCCACTGCCCGCGCCTATTAAAACGCATCATTCCGTTAAAACCTGCACGTGAAAGAAATATAAAATCAAATGAACTATGTTCTGCATTAAAGCGATCTTTGACTGCTCGGTAATGTGCATAACCTTCTTCATCTGCTACAGCTAACAAAGAGC
>CAMHCZ010000033.1 GCA_946183755.1 uncultured bacterium
TATAATTATATAAATAAGATGGAAACAATAGCAAGTTTTGCAGTGGACCACACGAATCTGCGTCCAGGCATATACATATCGAGAAAAGACAATGTGGGCGGCGAGGAGGTTACGACCTACGACATACGCATGACAGGTCCTAACCAAGAGCCAGCGCTCGCTCCGGCAGCCATACACACGATAGAGCACATCGTGGCGACATGGCTGAGGAACAACGACGAATGGAAAGAGAAGGTAATATACTGGGGTCCTATGGGCTGTCTGACAGGCAATTACCTAATAATGAAGGGATGCTACCCTTGCGAGCAGATACGCGACCTGATGATAGAGGCGTTCCAGTATGTGGCAGACTACGACGACAAGCAGAACGCTGTGCCAGGCACGACGGCAGCCACCTGCGGAAACTACCTGCTGCACGACCTGCCAATGGCGAAGTGGGAGTCGAGAAGATATGTGCAGAGACTGAAGAACGAGTTCTGCTGCGAATATCCCGGAGTGGCTCGTCCGACCGACAACAACGGACTGCAATTCTTTGACGCATAACAAGATACAGCAAAGACACAAAAATAACGGAAGCCGGCCAGAGATATAAGGTCGGCTTTTTGTTTTTTGGTTATATTTGTACCTAAGCAAAAAAATGACAGATTTGAAAAAGCCGCTGATATTCACATTGTGCCTTATCCCCTTCGCTGCGTTAGGCGGTTGGTTTACTGTGCAGTATTCCATGTCATTCATAGATAAGAACACGCTTGAAACCGCCATACAGCAGATCGGCAGTATGGAAACGGTAATGCTTATCGCTACGCTGCAAAGTGTCTTGTACACATGCATTTGCGGCTTTTTCGGGTTCATCATCGCAGGCAAGCTGGGATTAATACAGCCATTCAGTTTCACAAAAAAGGAAACGCTCGCGACATTACTTGCAGGAGCGATATGCGGCATTATTCTGAGTGCCGACGCATTCACCTTTGCCCGATGGATACCAGAACTGGAAGGGACATACGGCATCACAAAAACATTCGACGCCACTGCATGGATAGCCTCCATCATGTACGGCGGCGTAATCGAAGAAGTCATGATGCGCCTGTTCCTCATGAGCCTTTTCGCACTGATCGGCTGGAAGCTATTTTTTAGAAAAGAGGAAAATGTGCCAGACAAGCTGCTCATTATCTCGAACATCATGGTTGCCGCACTTTTTGCCGCAGGACATCTGCCAGCGACAGTCATGCAGTTCGGACATCTGACACCTTTGCTCGTATTCAGATGTTTTCTGATGAACGGAGCGTTCGGAATCGTATTCGGACGGCTCTACCGAAAACACGGAATACAATATGCAATGCTCGCTCACATGCTCACTCATATTGTCAGCAAAACGGCATGGCTTCTTATTCTATGAGAAATATAAACAAAGACACACATTTGCAAACAAACTAAGACAAAGATGATAGACTACACGAGAACCGCTCCATACATGGACGGAAAGAAGATACTGTATGTGCATGGATTCGCATCGTCAGGCGCGACCGGCACAGCCAAGAGCATAAAGCAGCTGCTGCCAAAAGCCGACGTCGTGTCGCCCGACATACCGATAAACCCGAAGGAGGCGATAGAATTCCTGCACGAGACATGCGAGAGAGAGAAGCCCGACCTGATAATAGGCACATCGATGGGCGGCATGTACACCGAGCTGCTGTACGGATACGACAGAATACTTGTGAACCCGGCGTTCGAGATAGCCGAGACGATAATAAAGAACAACGGACTGGGCCGCAGGGAGTTCAACAATCCGAGACAGGACGGCGCCAAGGACTTCTTGGTGACAAAGGGCATGGTGGCGGAGTTCAAAGAAGTGACGGCGCAATGCTTCGGCGGCGTGAACGACGAGGAACGCAAGAGAGTGTTCGGAATGTTCGGCAAGCAGGACACGCTGGTTGACACCTACGACATATTCAAGGCGCACTACCCTAACGCCATACGGTTCAAGGGCGTGCACCAGCTGAACGACGAGACGCTGCTCCACTCCGTGCTGCCGGTGATAAAGTGGATAGACGACAAGCAGGAAGGCAGGGAAAGACCTATAATATATGTAGGGCTGCAGGACACGCTGAGGTACGAAAGCGGCAACAACGAGGGGCAGCCGCTGGCGTCGGCAGTGAAGGCGTTCCGATGGCTGAACGAGAGGTACGACATGTACATAGTGAGCCGAAGCCGCATAGACCAAGGCGAGGCGATGAAGAAAGACTTGGAATGGGTGGACGAGAACATCGGCGTGCCGGGCTGGAACAGAGTGATATTCACGAACCAGAGGAATCTGCTGTACGGCGACTACCTGATAGACCGCAACACGGAGGACGGCGCGGAGGAGTTCCTCGGCACGCATCTGAGGCTTGGCGACGCGTCGTTCAAGACGTGGGAGGAGATGCTGACGTATTTCGAGAGGTTGGGCGGACAGTGAGAATGAAGAATGAACAAGGAACAAGGAAGAGTGAAACACTTCGACTACGTTCAGGGACCGGGGGAAATTACAGACGCCACAATGTGACGTCTCTACACAAAAAACAGAAATTTTAACCTGACACTGTTAATTGCAGAAAGACGGAACATGCTCCGTCTCTACATTATTAGAAAAAGGAAAAAGAGATATGGGGAATTTGACAGTATATAAAGCATCGGCAGGAAGCGGAAAGACATTCACGCTGGCGGTGGAGTACATAAAACTGCTGATAGAGAATCCGGAGAACTACAAGCACATATTGGCTGTGACATTCACCAACAAAGCCACAGGCGAGATGAAGAGCAGAATACTGTCTCAACTGTTCGGCATAAGCAGAGGTCTGAAGTCGTCGGAAGGATATGTGAAAGCGCTGAAAGACGAAAACAGACTGGGCAACAGATTTTCCGACCAGGTGATAAAAGACAATGCCGGCACAGCATTGACCAACATACTGCACGACTACTCCAACTTCAATGTTACGACGATAGACGCATTCTTCCAGAAAATAATGAGGAACATGGCGCGCGAGCTCGGTCTGCCAGCCAACACAAGCGTGGACCTGGACCACAACAAGATAGAGATGCTGGCGGTGGACAGGATACTGGACGAGATGACGCCAAAGGACGAAGAATACAATATCGTGAGCGGATTCGTGAACGAAAGAATCAATGACAACAAGAGATGGAACGTCACGAAGGACATAAAAGACTTCGGCAACCAGATATTCTCAAGCAGCTACAGAGCCAAGGAAGACGAGGTGAAGAACGCAGGGCGAGAGCAGATTAAATGGAACGAGAGCGGCAAATGGAGCGAATACACCAAAAGGCTGAAAGCCGAGAGAGAAGCTGCCGTGGGAAAAATTAAAAGCTACGGCGAGAGGTACAAGGCTATTATAACAAACGAGGATGAAAAAAAAGCACTTGGAAAAAACGTGGCAGGAATGTTTGAGAAATTTCTTGACGAAGGAAATTTTAAAGACATAAAAAAAGCGACATACTTCAATTGCCTTGAAAACACAGAAGAACTGCTGAAGGTGGCATACAGAAGCAACAGCACGATGATGGACAAAGCCCGTGAACTGCATAAGATACTCGAGGAATTCGATGCAGACACGGAAAGCACCGAAACGATAAACTCTGTGGACCTGACACTGAAGCACCTGTCGTCGTTCAGGCTGCTGAACGTGATAAGAGAAAGGATAAACGGCATAACCGAAGAGAACAACATATCGCTGCTGAGCGACACACAGGACCTGCTGTCGCAGATGCTGACCGATGGCGACGCCACATTCATATACGAGAAGACCGGCTCATACATAAGCCACATAATGATAGACGAGTTCCAGGACACGTCCGAGACGCAGTGGAAGAACTTCAAGATACTGATAGACGAGTGCATAAGCCACGGAACGGCACTGATTGTGGGCGATGTGAAGCAAAGCATATACCGCTGGCGAGGCGGCGACTGGAGGCTGCTGAGCGGAATAGACAAAAATGAGTATAAGGGATGTACCCAATGCGTGACGCTCGACTCAAATTTCCGTTCGGAGAAGAACATAATAGACTTCAACAACAGATTCTTCAAAAAGGCCGAGGAGACAGCCAGAGAAAGCATAGACGGAGTGAGCGACGAGATGAAAAGCGAGCTGGAGAACGCATACAAGGACGTGGAACAGAAAAGTCCCAAGACCGAGAACCGAGGCGAGATAGTCGTGACATTCAAAGGCGAAGGCGAGGATGTGAACGACGAGATAGCCAACAGAATAATAACGCTCATAGAGCGAGGCGCGGAGCAGAGAGACATAGCCATAATAGTAAGAAAAAACAAACAGATAAACGACTTCGCGCAGTATCTGGAAGAAAGGAAGAGAAAAGACGAGAAGCTGAAGGACGTGAACCTCGTGTCGGCTGAAGCATACAAACTGGAGAACTCGCTCGCCGTGAGGACGATAATAAGCGCATTGGACTACATAGCCACACCATACGACAGGACAAAGAAAGCCGTGATGGCAAAAAACTACGCCATGACGAGAAAAAGCGGAGCGATAGAGAAAAGCGCGGAAATGGTGGATAAAAGCGTAATAAACCGCGAGACACACAAAGTGGAGGTAACAGACTACGACATAGACAAACTGCTGCCGCAAGAGATAGTCGAGAAGCACGAGGAACTGGCAAGGCTGCCAATACACGAACTGATAGAGAGAATATACAAGATGCTGGAGATAGACAAGATCGAAAGCGAGGGCGAGTACATAAGCAAGTTCATAGACACAGCCGACAGCCTGTTCGACAGCTACGACTACACGATAAAAGACCTGATAAGCGACTGGAACGACAAGTCGAACAAAAGCTGCATAAGCCAGACAACGATAGAGAACGACGAGGCCGAAGGAGTGAGAATACTGACAGTGCACAAGAGCAAGGGACTGGAATATGACAACGTGATAGTGCCAGTGGCGGGAATGTACGGCAAGGACAAAGGACAAAAAAACGAAAGCCTGTGGTGCATGCCGAGCGGCGAGCCGTTCAACGAGATACCTCTGGCTGCCATCGACAAAGTGAGCAAGATGCAGGAAAGCATATACAGAAGCGACTACGACACGGAAGCCATGATGGACACGGTGGACAATCTGAACACGATGTACGTGGCATTCACAAGAGCCGGGAAAAACCTGTACCTGATAGGCGAACGCAGCAACCTGAAGAATAAAAAAGGTGAGGAGAAAAACACCGCCGAGGCATTCATAAGGAAAGTCGTAGGCATAAACAACGAAGGAAACGACACCGACGACCTGACGTACAGCGAAGGCGTGTTCTGCCTATCCGGCAAAAAGAGCGAGAGCAAGGAAAGCAATCCGCTGGACATAGACAAGGAAAGCAAGAATGTGAAGTTCCGCTCGAACGCGTCAAGCGTACACATCTGGCAGAGCGGCAAGAGCAAAGACTTCGTGAACAGCGAGAACGCCGAAGCCGACGACAACGCCGTGAACATAAAAACCGGAACGATACTGCACAGGCTGTTCTCCGAGATAAAGACAGACAAAGACATAAGCCGTGTGCTGGACCAGTTTGAATTCGACGGCATATTGGACACTAAAATAACGCGAGAGAGCGTAGAGCGCATGCTGAGGAAAAGGCTGGAGAGCCCGACTGTGAAGGAATGGTTCAGCGACAAGTGGGAGCTGTTCAACGAGTGCGCCATACTGAGCATCGACGAGAAGGGCGAAGTGAAGAACCGTCGTCCGGACCGAGTGATGAAGAGCGGCGAGGAGATGATAGTCGTGGACTTCAAATTCGCCAAGAAGCGCGACGAGTACCACGAGCAAGTGAGGGAATACATAAGCCTGCTGCAAAGCATGGGATACAAGAACGTGAAGGGATATCTGTGGTACGTGTTCAACAACGACATAGAAGAGGTGGCATAACAAAAGCAAGACCGACTTATGAAGACATTTTTAGAAAGAATAAGCGAGGACATAATAGAAAAGCACGGCACCGACCTGTCGAGAATCGCCGTGGTGTTTCCTAACAAGAGAGCGTCATTGTTCATGAACGACGCCATAGCCAGAAGCGCCTTCGAGAAGACAGGCAAACCCGTGTGGAGCCCGGCATACATAACCATAAGCGAATTGTTCAGAAAGCAGACCGAGGCAGAGACTGCCGACGAGATAACCCTCGTGTGCAAGCTGCACAAGGTGTACTGCAAAGTGACCGAGGAGAACGAAAGCCTGGACAAGTTCTACGGCTGGGGCAGGATAATGCTCAGCGACTTCGACGACTTAGACAAGAACATGGGCGACGCCGAGCAGATATTCAAAAACATAAGCGACCTGGCGAAGTTCGAGACAAACGACTTCCTGACCGAAGAGCAGGTAGAGATAATAAAGAAGTTCTACAGCAACTTCAACACAGAGAGCGAGGCGAAAGAACGTTTCCGCAAGATATGGGACAAGCTGGGCGAGATATACACAGAATATAAAAAGGAACTGGGAACGGCGACATACGAAGGCGCGCTGTACAGAAGCGTGGCTGAGAGCAAGGAGAGGCTGAATCTGGAGTATGAAAAGTACATATTCGTAGGATTCAACATGCTGCAGAAAGCCGAGCAGAAGCTGTTCGACAAGATAAAAGACGAAGGCAAGGCGGAATTCTACTGGGACTTCGACAAGCAATACCTATTAGACCCGAACAGCGAGGCCGGACACTACATAAGAGAATACCTCGACAAATACCCCAACCAGATAAAAAACGACGACGAGACCTACGACAACTTCAAGAACAAGAAGGAACTGAGATACATGTCGTCGAGCACCAACGACCTGCAAGGCAGATATGTGGGCGAATGGCTGCAAGACAACGGCGGCGAGAGAATAAAAGCCGGACGAAAGACAGCCATCGTGCTGTGCGACGAGAACCTGCTGCAAACAGTGCTGCACTCGGTGCCGGAAGATGCCGGAGCGCTGAACGTGACTATGGGAATACCCGTGAAGCAGACACCAGCCGCATCGCTCGTGATGCAGCTGATAGGCCTGCAGGCACGCACAGCCAAGACAAGCAAGAGCGACAACAGGATATACATCAAGCTGCTGGAAGGACTGCTCTCCCACCCTTACGCCAAGTACACCGGCATAAACACCACATACAACAAGTTGATAAACGACAAGAAGTACATGGTGGAACTGACGGAAATAGGACTCGAGGCGATAGACGGACACAGCATAATGGACATAAACAACTGGGTGTCAGCCATAATAGAGAACACAGCAAAGAACTACGACCGTCTGAACAACACAACGGAGGAGGAAAAAATGTCGTCCGACAACCAGCTGGCCATCGAGTCGCTGTACAAGGCGCACACGATGCTCAACCGAATAGGCACGCTGATGGAAGACGGAACGCTCGATGTGGAAATGCCGACCTACGCAAGCCTCGTCAGACAGCTGATAGAATCGGCATCGGTGCCATTCCACGGCGAGCCGGCGAGAGGCATACAGATAATGGGACTGCTGGAAACCAGAAACCTGGACTTCGACAACGTGCTAATGCTATCGACCAACGAAGGCAACATGCCTAAAGGCGTGAACGACACATCGTTCATACCATACAGCATAAGAAAAGCCTTCGGACTGACGACGATAGACAACAAGGTGGCGATATACGCCTACTACTTCTACAGCCTGCTGCAGAGAGCCAGCGACATAACGATAACATACAGCACCGTGAGCGAAGCCGGACAGAAAGGCGAGATGAGCCGATTCATGCAGCAGATAGCCGTAGAGAAGCCGGAAAGCACGACACTGAGCAGCTACTCGATGCAATCGACGATAGAAAGCGCTGAGATAGAGGAAATAACCGAGATAGAGAAAAGCCCGGAGGTGATGAAAAAGCTGGAGCAAATCGAGAGCATATCGCCGTCGGCGCTGAACAAATACATAAGCTGTCCGCTGAGCTATTACTACAAATACATAGCCGGACTGAGCGACAACGAGGAAACCGAGCTGGGAGAAGTGGACGCGAGAATGTACGGACAAATATTCCACGCCAGCATGGATCAACTCTACAAAAACATAGAGAACCAGATTCTCACTGCGGAAATACTGGAAATCAAGAAAAAAGAAGCAGACAAGGTTGTAGAGCAGAATTTCAGAGATGAGATATACGGCAAAGACAGCAAAGACGAAATAGCCAAGAACGGAGTGCAGATGCTGACGCTGGACACGATAAAACGCTATGTCAAGAAAATGATTGACATAGACATACACACGGCAAAGAACAGCGACGAGTTCATGATCTTGGAGTCGGAGAAATGGCATGACAAAGAAATAAGCGTGGGAGGCGGAATAAAGAAAACCGGCGGAATAATAGACAGAATAGACTCCATAAAAAAAGACGGCGAGACGACAATCAGAATCTTAGACTACAAAACCGGCACGGCAAAAAACGGCGTGGAGAAAGTGGAAGACATTTTCCACAGCAACAAGAGCAGCAAAGGGTATTACTTCCAGACATTCCTGTACTCTACAATAATAAAGGAGGAGCATAGAGACAAGAACGTCGTCCCTGCCCTGCTTTACATAATCTCGGCGAAGAAAGAGGACAATCCTGTGCTCACCATGGGTGCAAGACAAAGCAAGACAACGATAAGCGACATTGGCGACTACGAAGAAGAGTTCAACGAACTTCTGAAAGCCACGCTTGAAGAGCTGTTCGACAAGAACGTTCCGTTCCGTGCCACCAACGACGACCATGTGTGCCGCTACTGCACATTCAAGCCGCTCTGCAACCACAAGACAAAGCAAGAGGAAGACGACGAAGACTAATAGTCGATGACAGCTCCGTTGCGCTCGACATAGTCGGCAAGTGATGCGAAAAGCGGATTGGCAGCCACAAGCTGACGGTTGCAGACAATGACGTTCTGCTCGCGCGCCCTCGTCAGAGCCACATTGAGCTTGCGGTCGATGGTGACGCCGTCCTCGACGAAGGTGTTGGACGTGAGGAAGTCGAGCTGCGTGTGGCGCGAGACGGTGAAGCCGTAGATGATGACGTCGCGCTCGCTGCCCTGGTAGCGCTCCACGGTGTCGATGGTAATGCCGTCGTAGTCGTAATGGCGCTGGGCAAGCTCGTCACGCACCACGGCAATCTGGTTGCGGTAAGGCACGATGACCCCGACAGTGCGTTCGGCGCTGAACTCCATTCCGTTAGCCTCGCGAAGCATCCGCACAGCCTCAACAGCATCGGCAATAGCCTTAGCCTCTGGGACATTCACCTTGTCGGAGAACGAGAGTTCGTCGCCCGGCTCAACATCCACCATAACCCAGCGATGCACAGCCACAGCCGGCAAAAGCCGATTGTCGCCGTCGGGCACATTGTCGAAGCCAAGCGGCTTGGACTGGTGTTCGAGAGGAATAGGCAGAAGATTGCCGCCATAGAAAGCATTGTTCACAAAGTCGGCGATTTCGGGGTGCATTCTGCCGTGATTCTTAAGCGTATAAACAACCTGGGCGTTATCATGATACAAACGCAAAAGGCGCTGAAACAACGACTCTGAGCAACTCTCGAATCCGAGTTTGCGCAACGACGGCTCGCTGATGCGCGACTCGGCATCGGTCTGCGCCACGACAGCCGGCAGCTGCTTGTGGTCGCCTATGAGGACGAACTTGCTGATGGCGCAAACTGGCTCGGAAGCGACTGTGGACACCGCTGACAGCAGCCCCACGATGCTCGGCTCGAGAATCTGCGAAGCCTCATCGACGATGGCAAGGTCGAAGCGCTTGATGGTGAAAATGCGCTGCAGCGACGACACCGCCGTAGTCGTGCCGACGAAAACCCTCGTGCGGACGATGAAGTCACGCATCTGGCTCACATTGTTGCAGTCAGCCACACGGTTGGACAGCAGGTACTTAGTGAAACGCTCGTCGCATGAGGACTCGTGTCCGAGCCTGACGAAGTCCACGCCGTCCTTGTCCAGTTTAGAGCAAATCTCGTCCACCGCCCTGTTTGTGTAAGCCATGAGCAGCACCGACGAGCCCTCGCTTTTAAGCTGCTCCTTGAGTATGTTCATCAGTCCGAAAGACGTCTTGCCCGTGCCCGGAGGACCGACAAGCAGGAACATCTCCTTCGCCCTCTTGACCTTGGTGACAAGTTCGTTCATTCCGCTGTATTCCGTAGCGGCAGGCTGTGAATTGTCGATGATTGGCGCACGCTGCCCAAGCAACAGTTTCTTGCGTGAGGCGTTGGTGCTTAGCAATGAGTACAAAGCCCTGTACTGCGCGCCGAAAGACGAGTCGATATAGTCGTGCTCGACCGCCCAGGCGTAACCCTCACGAGTGCCGAACACTTCCCTGCTCCGCTGCGGCGCGCGCAGACGCACGCTCACACGGTTGTCAGCAAGGCTGTATATCGTCGCCCTGTGCTCGATAGCCTTACGGACATCGGGCTCAAGGCTTGTGTTGTATTTGTAAAGCACGATAATATCGCCCACTCTGAAGTTGGGCAGATACTCGCACGAAGAGAGCGCGTCGTCGTAAACCGAATCATCCCTGACAAGCTCTATGGCAGTCACTGTGCCGTCTTCGTCGGTCACAAGGCGGTCTATCCTCATGCAGTCCATGATGTTGCCTGCGCGACGACGCTCCTCGAGCGACGATGTCCACAGCGACGCGAATCCGCTATTCTCTTTTATTCTATTGCCCACGCGGTTCATGATGTTCTCGCGCGCCACGAATGTGAAGAACCTGTAGAAATAGTCGAGTTCCTCTTTCGACGCCTTGTTCAGCGGTGTCAGCAGTTTTACTATCGCTGGACGCTGATAGTCGGTCCATAGTTTGGACGTGTCCTGCTTAAGGTTGAGCGACTCTGGCGTGAGCGCGCCGATTATTTTTCTCGCACCGCCCGGCTCCGCCAGCGCCAAGTCCTGCGCCACGATGCGGTTGCGCAGTCTTATGGATTTAGCGACGACCTCGGGAGCGTTGGACTCCCTCATCAGTCCGTCGGGATATTTCGAGTAAAGCAGATAAGCAGAAATCTCGTCGTTCTTCTTGCCGAATCCGTAGTGCAGCATTGCCAGGTACATGAGCATCTGTATGTAGTGCTGTGTCTGGTGGCGGTGGTTATAGTCGTCACGCTTGCCGGACTTCTGCTCCATAAGCAGCGAGAAGTCGCTCTGCAGCAGGTCCATACGTCCTTGCAGTCCCAGCGTTTCGCACACGAACGACGGCTCGAGCATCACCTTGTCCTTGCGGTAGTTGCGGTCCTCTGTCTGCACACGTTTGATTATGGTCTTGAGGTTCGCCAGCTGCATCTTGGCGTCGTCGTGGAAACGCGCGTCCATGTCCTCGCATGTTGTTATGTCGATAGGCGCGCCACGGAAGAATTTCTTCACGGCGGTCACATAGTCAGCACTGTCGCCATGATTCACAGTCTCGTCCAACAGCTGCGACGCAAGGTTACCAAGGAGCGTGGCGCGTGTCTGGACCTTCGGGCTGAACTTGTCGAGAAGGTGGTTCTTCTCGGAGTCGGCGTACTGCATGAAGCAGCGTGCTATGGTGGAAATATCCACAAGCATGTCCGGCTCATATATAAGCAATGACGGCACAAGCAAAGCGTCGTCGCTGACGGAAACGTCAATGAGGTTTATCTGCGTTCCGGCTTTGTAGTCTATTATGTCGGCGTTCCAGTCCTTGACGTCAAGCGAATAGTCGTTGCCGGAAACCTCGTCGCGCACGTCGATGACAGTGCCTTTTCTGCCAACGACAGAAATCCTCATCTTCTGCCAGTGGGCGAACGACTCCGCCACAGCCGTCTTCTCAATGGACAGCGTGCGGGATTTGTCGCCGAAAGCGTATCCGACAAAAGCCGTGAAAACGTCAATGTCCTGATGCCAGTTGCTCCTCAGCGTAAGCTCTTCGACATCCCTGGCGTGGCGTCCACGGTAGCGGAACGAGTTGAGCGCCATGGTGTATGGGAATGAGCATTTGTCCGCCACATAAAGCAGACGAGCCTGCGCGCCCGAGAATATAATCGTGGAATCCTGTGTCTTGACACGCAGGAACTCCACGAGAAGGTGGTAAAGCAGATTGTAGCGCGCCACAAACGACGCGTCGAGCCTTTCGATTTTGGCAATCGCCTCGGTCCAGTACTGCTGTGTCTGCTCTGTATTTTTCTTGTTTTTAGCCATTTTCAGTTCTGTTTTTCAGACGTTTCTCCTTGTTTACCTCCTCCCTGCTCTTGCTGTGGGTCACAATGTAAACACCAGCGAAAACGAGAAGTATGGCAATCGCCTTGTGCCATGTGAACACCGCCATGCCCATAGCCACAGCGAGAAGCGAGGCTGTTATCGGCTGCAGATAATTATACATGGCGACAACCGTAGGACGCAGATAGCTCTGGCTCGCCACATAAAGCAGATAAGCGAAGAAACTGCCGAACAGCACGACGTAACCCACCTCCATCCAGTCCTGCACACCGACATTACTCCAGTCGAATTCCATGAACTGACCGCCGGACACAGGAATGTAGCAAAGCATGGAGAAAGTGAAAATCCACTTGTTCATCGTTATGGACGAGTACTTGTGGCTAAGGTCCTTGAATAATGTCAGATAGACAGCGAATGAAGTCTGCGCCAGCAGACACAGCAAGTCGCCCTTGTAGTTGCCGCCGACAGCAGAGTCGGTAGAAGTGACGACCAGAGTCAGCGCCCCGGCGAATCCAACAAACACGCCTGCCGCCTTGAGTCCTGTGAGCGGCTCACGAAGCCAGACTGCGGCGAATATCAGTGTGATGATAGGGAGCATGGTAGTGACGATGGCTGCATCGACTGGCGTTGTCATGGACAAACCTGTGAGGAACAGCCCCTGGTTGAATACAAATGCGAAAAGTCCAGCGAAGAAAAGCCGGACGAGGTCCTTGGCTGGCACATGCTCCTGCTTGCGCATCGCTATCGACACAAGCCAGAAGAGCAACGCTCCGCCAGCCATACGGAACGCCGTAAGCATGAATGGTGAGAACACCGTCATGGCATCCTTAGCCAAAGGCGCCATAACACCCCACATGAGTGTGGCAAGAAACGCGCAGGCATGTCCGCGCCATGAAGTCTCCGAACCAGTCATTAGTTTAAATAAAAAAGGAAAACAAAGATACACATATTGACGACTCAACACGACTCCGAAAGCACAAGATTAATTTTGCGCAACCGTGCATAAGTCCTAATTTTGCAACCCTATGA
>CAMHCZ010000034.1 GCA_946183755.1 uncultured bacterium
AATCGGAAAGGACCGTGAGTTGAAGAAGGCTGAGGAGGCTTTCTGGGCTGGAAAAATCAGCAAGGACGAACTTATCAAGGTAAGTAAGGAAATCAAGGAAGAGAACTGGAAGAGACAGAAGAGCGAGGGCATCGACCTCATCCCTTCCAACGACTTCTCGTTCTACGACCAGGTGCTTGACCTCTCGCTCACACTCGGCGTTATCCCTGAAAGATACAACGCGCTGAAGGGCGACAAGACCGAGCTCTACTTCGCCATAGCAAGAGGCGTGCAGAAGGACGGCAAGGACGTGATCGCTGCCGAGATGACTAAGTGGTTCGACACTAACTACCACTACATCGTGCCTGAGTTCGTGAAGAACCAGAAATTCGAGCTTTTCGACACTAAGGCTGTTGACGAGTACAACGAGGCTAAGGCGCTCGGCATCGAGACCAAGCCTGTTGTCATCGGACCTGTCAGCTACCTGCTCCTCGGCAAGGAGAAGGAGGAAGGCTTCGAGAAAATCGACCTTATCGACAGCCTGCTCCCTGTTTACATCGAGCTGCTGAAGAAACTCGAGGCTGCCGGAGCTGAATTCGTGCAGATCGACGAGCCTTTCCTCGCGCTGGACATCGACGACAAGACTAAAGCCGCTTACAAGAAGGCTTACGACGCTATAAGCAAGGCGACTGGACTGAAGCTCATCGTGGCTACATACTTCGAGGGACTGAAGGACAACGAGGAACTGGCGCTCAACCTGCCTGTTTACGGTCTCCACATCGACCTCATCAGAGCTGCCGAGCAGATCGACAGCGTGCTGAGCAAGATTGACGGCAAGAAGGTGCTGTCACTCGGTGTTGTTGACGGACGTAACATCTGGAAGAACGACTACGAGGCTTCTCTCGCTGCCATCAAGAAGGCTGTCAGCAAGCTGGGCGAGGAGAGAGTGTTCATCGCTGGTTCGTCATCATTCCTCCACGTGCCTTACGACCTCGAGGCTGAGAAGAACGAGGCTGTGCTGAGCAAGGAGATCAAGAGATGGCTGGCATTCGCTTGGCAGAAGGTGGCTGAGCTGGCCGACCTCAAGGCTATCGCCTCAGGCAACGCCGATGCTGCTGCGAACGCAAGATACGAGCAGAACAAGAAGGACATCGCCGACAAGAAGACATCTAAACTGATACACAACGAGGCTGTTAAGCAGAGAGTCGCAGCCATCAAGAAGGAGGACGCAGAGCGCAAGTCGCCATTCAGCGTCCGCAAAGAGCTGCAGCACAAGAGCCTGAACTTGCCTTTGTTCCCAACCACTACCATCGGTTCGTTCCCTCAGACTAAAGAGGTGCGCTCATGGCGTTCTAAGTTCAAGAAGGGCGAAATCTCTGCCGAGGAGTACGACAAACTGCTCAAGGAGGAGACCAAGAAGTGCATCGAGTGGCAGGAGGAAATCGGACTTGACGTTCTGGTACACGGCGAGTTCGAGAGAAACGACATGGTCGAGTACTTCGGCGAACAGCTCGACGGATTCACATTCACACAGAAGGGCTGGGTTCAGAGTTACGGTTCACGCTGCGTTAAGCCTCCTATCATCTTCGGCGACGTCACTCGTCCGCACGCGATGACTGTTGACTGGAGCTCATACGCGCAGAGCGTGGCTAAGAAGCCTATGAAGGGCATGTTGACCGGTCCTGTCACTATCCTCGAGTGGTCATTCGTCCGCAACGACCAGCCAAGAGCCACTACATGCAAGCAGATCGCCCTGGCTATAAGAGACGAGGTTGTTGACCTCGAGAAGGCTAACATCAAGGTTATACAAATAGACGAGCCTGCCATCAGAGAAGGTCTGCCACTGAGAAAGAGCGGATGGGACGAGTACCTCAAGTGGGCTGTCGAGAGCTTCCGCATAAGCGCGAGCGGCGTGCAGGACGACACCCAGATACACACCCACATGTGCTACTCTGAGTTCAACGACATCATCGAGCACATCGCCGCTATGGACGCCGACGTGATTACTATCGAGTGCTCACGTTCGCAGATGGAGCTGCTCAACGTGTTCCGCGACTTCAAGTACCCTAACGAAATCGGTCCTGGAGTTTACGACATCCACTCTGCACGCGTGCCTGACACCGAGGAAATCATCGACCTCCTGCACAAGGCTGCAACTTACATCAACCCTGAGTTGCTGTGGGTGAACCCTGACTGCGGACTCAAGACAAGAGGATGGGACGAAACCAAGAAATCACTCATCAAGATGATTGAGGCTGCACAGATAATCAGAAAAGAGTACAGCAAGTAACCCCTAAAAAAGGAGGTACGCATGTCAAATCTTGAACTAAATAGAGAAGGCAAAACTGCCTTCTCTTTTGAGGTACTGCCACCACTTAAAGGCATGGGCACCGAAGGTCTCTTCGCTTCCATTGACAAACTGATGGACTTCAAACCCCATCACATCAACATAACGACACATCGCAGCGAAATCACTTACCAAGAGGTTGGCGACAATGTGTACAAGAAAAGGAAGGAAAGGAAAAGACCCGGCACCGTAGCCGTAGCCGCAGCCATAAAGAATAAGTACGACGTAACTGTCGTTCCACACATTCTTTGCAGCGGATACACAAAGGATGACACCGAGTACGCACTGCTGGACCTGCAGTTTCTCGGCATTACAGACCTGCTGGTGCTGCGTGGCGACAAAGCCAAGGACGAGAACATCTTCAAGCCTGTGAAGGACGGATACAGCCACGCCCTGGAACTGGAGCAGCAGATCAACGACTTCAACGACGGCAGATTCGTGGACGGCTCGCCTATCAAAGCCATTGTCAAGCCTTTCCACTACGGAGTGGCTGGCTACCCCGAGAAGCACGAGGAGTCGCCTAACTTCGAGCAGGACCTCTACTGGCTGAAGAAGAAAGTAGATGCCGGAGCGGAGTACGTGGTTACGCAGATGTTCTTCGACAACGAGAAGTTCATCAGCTACGTCAAGGCAGCACGAGAGGCTGGCATTAACGTACCTATCATACCCGGCATCAAGCCTTTCACCAAGCTGTCGCAGCTCGCCGCCCTGCCTAAGACCTTCAACACCAACCTCCCTAAGGAGTTCGTGGACGAGGCGCTCAAGTGCAAGAACGACGACGACGCCAAAGCGCTCGGCATCGAATGGTGCATAAAGCAATGCAAGGAACTGATAGATTTCGGCATCCCTTGCCTCCACTTCTTCACCTACGGCGCCGTGGACAGCGTCAGGAAGGTCGCTGAAGCCATTTATTAGGATCTTCTAATAAATTTATCATAGTCATGTGAAAAAGCGCCTGTACGCAACGTACAGACGCTTTTTTGTCATCTGGCCACTGAGCGCAGCCGAAGTGAGCGCAGCCGAAGCACTATATACAAATTGCCCTACGGACAGAAATCCTTCAAAACAGAATCAAATCGCTCTAATAGAGTATTATGTTTGATTTGTTGTTATTTGCTTGATTTCTCGCGAAGCGATTTATCCTTTATGCCGGTCATTGAGCGACAGCCGAAATGCGGCATTCCTATGAAAACGATTATGGTCGCATTGCTTCGGCTACGCTCAGCAACCGACATTGCCAATCACAGAACCAAGCCGAAGATTCAAGCGCCCTACGGACAGAAATCTTTCAAATAGAATCAAATCGCTCTAATTATTCTGTTTGATTTGTTGTTATTTGCTTGATTTCTCGCGAAGCGACTCTTTTAGCGCCATGAACTTTCGGTCACTGAGCGTAGCCGAAGCACTAGATACAAATTTTCCACATTCTTGCGTTTGTAGAAACGTCATACCATGGCGTCTCAGAAAATCACTCATCATTCATTTCATCCGATTTCCATTTCGCCACATTATTTTCAATATATTGGGCAATGCCGTTCATTTCGTCACAATCACGAATAATACGCTCATAGAAACGCGTTTGCCATGCGAATGAAATGCCATTTTCATTCGCGTATTTGGTAACACGCGCCTTCAAACCACGAACAATCGCACCCAAACATTTTCTCAACATAGGGTTATTGTTATGCGTCACCCCACCCGTAGAGACGCGATTCATCGCGTCTAAATTCATAGCGTCTGTACCAACCGTCCCTGTATCTGACGGCATAACATCACCTGAGACGCGATAAATCGCGTCTCTACCATTTAAATCCGCATCACCATCTATCATCACGATTGCATGCACATGATTGGGCATCACCACCCACAATGGAATTTTCGCATACGGATAATGCGACGACACATTGCGCAATTGTTCATCCGCACACAGCCCAATTTCTGTCAGGCACATTTCGCCATCCACGATTTTCCCGAAAAAATGCGCCATATCTTTGGTGCATATCGTCACAAAATACGCCCCGCCATCATAATCATGCCACACGGCACGCGCCGATGGTATGCGGTATTTATTGCGAAACAAATTATCCGGCATAGGTATGAATTATTTGTTACACAAATATAACAAAACCCGTACAGACGCGATTCATCGCGTCTCAAATAAAAAAAAACCAAATCCACACTCGTACGTCTCTACGAACTTCTCACCCTCACATTGTACAGACGCGATTCATCGCGTCTCCGCAAAATCCACCACTCTCTGTACAGACGTTGCGTGCATCGTCTCCATGAATCCCCACCCTCACATTGTACAGACGCGATTCATCGCGTCTCCGCAAAATCCCCCACTCCCCGTACAGACGTTGCGCGCCACGTCTCTACCCCACACAAAAAAACTCCGCCTATTCAGACGGAGTTTTTTATTCCAATATTGTGGTGTTTTTATTAAGCCAACTCTACGCGCTTTCTGCGGATCTTGAATGCGCCGTAAGCAGCAGCCATCATTATCAGCATCAGAGCTACGGCTAAATTCTCCTCAAGAGGCATCTTGAACAAGAAACCACCTGCACCAAGAGCACCATCACCCAATAAATTACCAGAAGCATCTACCGCAAACAAATAACCGGGATATGAAATTGTAACTTCTTCACCATGAACAGTAGTCTTTGCTGTGGCAGAAAGAGTTAAATTACCCCAACTAGTACCTGTCACGACATCACCTGCATTATAAGCCTGATCCGACCAACAATAAACCTCCATATCCATAGTTTCACCACCTGACAGACTTACAGTAATAGTTATAGGCTGAGGTTCATATTCGTCATCCATCGGAATGTTTGCGCCCACTTCCTCGGAACCATAATCCTCTACACCAAAATCGCCATAGCCAACCTCACTGCCGAAGCCTTCAGCTGGGAAATTAGCGGCACTTATCGATAGAGAAGTTATTATTCCTAATATTATTGATATGTATCGTTTCATTTTTAATTCAATTCGTCGGAACATCGCTCGCAAAAAGCGTTCCTAAGAGTCTAATTAAACACTACTTAACAATCGCTGACAAAGATAGATATTTTTTATTAATATCTATCTTTTGTCAACGTTTTTATTCATTATTTCAGTTGCAAGATTTCAGTTTTAACACAATTGTCTGTTACAGCTGTTACTACCACATTTCTTGCACCTGCGTTCAGCACCTTATCCATCACGGTCACACCGTTACCGGTTGCCACCTCCTTGGCTATCAGCTTGCCGGCTGCATCGAAGATCGACATCTCCTTTATCAGGTTGTTGCTTGAGCTCATCACTCTCACAGTGTTGTTACCCTTAGTGAAGATCTGAACATCGCATCCTGATGCGTCTGCTTCTGCCTGCTCGGCGTCGGTTGCTATATCCTCGTCCGAAGCGAATCTCAGCACGAGCGTTGTCTCTGCCTCGTCCTTAGTGAAGATGAACTTGTACTTGTTCTCGTCCTTGAGGTTGATTTCCTCGCCGGTCTTCTTGTTCACAAGTATCACGTTCACATTCTCGAAGCTTTCCGCACCCTTGAATGTCAGGTCAACAGTATCCTTGTCGGCTGTTGTGTTCACTGCCAAAGGTGTCTCGTAAGGCAGAGCCGAGAAGTGGTTGATGTCGGTAGCTACTCCGCCTGCCAGAGTGCTTATCTCACTCACAGCGTATGCGTTGAATATCTTCTCGGCATCCTCGCCTTCTGCGAATCCGTTGCTTGCGCCTTCAATCTTTCTGACTGACAAGTAAGAAGTTGTCTCACCATCGTTGCCGGTCACATAGAGTGTTCCGTCGCTCACTGCGTCAGCCGATCTCAGCTTGTATGTGCCGTTGTCAGTCACGAAGTGGTCAGCCACGTTGAATGTAACCGATGTGCCTGCTCCCTTGTTCTTCACGAAGAACGCTTGCATTGGAGCCACCTTGGTTCCGGCTGCTGGAGCTGCTGTCGATACAGTACCATCGGTAGTTATCGCAACGCTGGTGTTTGTCTCACCGTTCCAGAATGTTGCCACACCATCTATCACACTTGAGTTAGATGCAAGGAATGCTCCGAGGTCAAGGTGACACATCATTGGGTTTCCTATCAGCGACAGGTTGCCTTCACCTGCAGTTATAGGCACTGATATTGTAGCGCTATAGTCTGCTGGCGTTGAAACCTTGGTTCCGGCTGATACAGAAGCGTTGTCGTATGCGAATCTGTATGCTGCCTCTGTCTTAGTCAGGTTGACTGTAGCCGACATCAGCTTACCTGTCAATGGGTTGAACTTATGCAGCTCAGTGATGAGCAAGCTGTCTTCTGTCATTCTTGGGAAGATGACTGGCTGGTCGCCTAATACTGCCTCACCATCCAAAGGCGTTCTCATGTTTCTATTTGTCACCTGATATGCGAAGCCCTGTCCTGCTGTGAGCGGCTCATTCAATCCATTATATTCCTTAGTCCACTTCTGAGTGTATGTGAGTCTGCTCTCTGAGTGAGTTACATCGAACTTTCTCATGTATGTCAGAGGCACACCGTTGAAGTAGTAGTCACCTGATACCATCTCCTTCAGAGGGTTGGTCAACGTGTACCACTTGTTTCTCTGGTAAGCGTTCTTCACGTATGCACGGCGGTAAGAAAGGTTCTCAAGACCCTTGACACCGGCGCCGCGGTTGAATGTTATCTCGTCGCAGATTCCGCCTTCTGTCGCAGGTGGAACTGCTGCTGGTATCACTGGGTAGGTTGCTACTGTTGTGTTACCGCCCTTAGGCAATGTCACTGTCTCGCCTACCGCAGCGATTGTTACGTCTGTACAAGCCTCTGGCACCTGACGTGTCCAGTTGGCTGGGTTGTTCCAGTCATTGTCCACCTTACCAATCCATGTTGTAGCTGGCGTACCGTAAGGCACTGCTATCGGAGTTGGGCTGCTGTTTGTTGTACCGCAACCGTTAGATGCGATGACTGTAGCCTCGATGTCTGGAGCGCCACGACCGATGTTCACTGTTACCGAGTTGCCGGAAGCCACAAGTATGTTCACATCTGGGTCGCTGAATGTCCAGTCGAGCTTAGTCGCCTCGATAACGTCAACTCCGCTTCCCTGAGAGGCTGTCAATACCAATCTGTTGTTCTCGTCGGCACAGCCTGCATCGACTGACACGATTGGCGTTGCCGAACGGCTTGTTGCCTTGATTGAGTAGCTTGCCACACCTGAGAGCAGACGGCAGTTTGTATCCTCGAAGTCGAAGTTCAATGACAATGCCACGCTCACCTCGCCGTCCTCGATGAGGTCTGGAGCAAGAAGCTTCAGCTCAGGACCGCTATAGATATCCATCAGCTTGTTATTTGGCGCAAGGTCGGTTCCGACATTCACTGTCGTCGTCACGAACTGACCGATGCCGAGCACCTCGCCCACCTCCTGTGGCAGATAAGTTGCCTTCGCGCCGAACTTCGCCTCAAGTGTCGAAGCGATAGACGCTGAAGTCACCTCGCTACCTACTACTGCGAATCCTGCCTCGTTAGGGTGGTCAAGATACCAAGTGTAGATTGGACTGTTACTCTCTGGAGCGTTTATGATTCTATATGTTCCTACAGAACCGATACATACAGACTTAGGACCGTCGATTTTGTATCCGCCATCAGGGATATCATCCTGATCAAGATAGTGCACTGTATGGTTTGCACCGTTGGCATTTCCGTCGATCATCACGATACCGCACGCCTCGCCTGGGTCGGAAGCTGTAGCCACTACGGCTATCTTTTTGTCGTCGCCCGAAGTCTTATATATATCGCCGCCGTTAGTTGAGTTTATTGTTATCTCGCTTTCGTAGCACTTAGAGTCATCAAGCACTGGCTGACACTCTGGATATACATGGTATTCCTTCTTGGTCATCGCGTCGGCTGCTGTCACTATGTATGTCACATAGCCTTGTGCGTTGATTGTCTGTGCCACACCTGCCTTTGGCGAGATTGTCGCTCCGTTGCTCACTGTCAGAGTTGTTGGAGTGAATGTGTCGCCTGGGGTGCAGTTGTCGGTCACAGCGATGAATCCGTCGGTGCCCTGAGCTGTGTAGCTTGTGCCAGCCTGCTGGTTAGCGGAAGTCACATTTATCAGGTCGCAAGCCGATGACTTGATCTCTGGGTCACAAGGAGTGATCTCCAAGTAGCTGATTGCTGCCATAGCGTCATCCTCAGGACCATAAACTCGGATGTAAACCTCGTCAGTTCCTGTGCCGCCTGCAACCTCACAATCGTTGATGAACGCTGTGGTTGTGTGGCACTCGTTGGATGTCTCCCAGCCTATTGACTGTGCGAATGGAACTCCAGCTGCATTCTCGATAGAGATCTTACGCAGACCGTTGGCTGCCCACTTCACTGTTATCTTGCCTATGGCTCTGCCGTCGGTGTCGATATGGATTGCCTTGCCATCCTTCTTATCTCCCACACGGATTGCTGACTCACCGTTCTGCGAGCATCCGCCGAGCGACGACCACAATGAATAGTGAGGTATCACGTTTGCGTCAGCGCCTGAATCCTCAGCGCCTGCGCCTATTGTTATCTCGCTTGGCACATCGCCCTCTCTTGTGTAGTCCTGACGAACTCCCAGAGTTGGGTCTGCTATTGGGTCGGTACATCCTGACTCATATACGTATGGCAGAGTGAAGTCGATCTTTGTTCCTATCAGGTTCAGCACATACGCTGCGTCGGTTGTCGAGTTAGACGCGATGTTGAGTGCTGCGTTATATGTTCCGATGCCCGAAGCCTTAGTGAAGCGTATTCTCACTATCGCTGGGTCACCACCCTTGGTCAGCGACACGGTGTTGTATGGTGCTGCCTTAGACGCGCCGCCCACTGTGCAGCTCTGGATAGTGAACATCGAAGCATCCTCGCCAGTGATTGTCATGCTTGAGAAGTCAAGCGATCCTGACGCTGTACCAGTGTTGTAGATCTTGATTACAGCCTCGCCGTAGTTGTCGGCTGGCATCAGGTTAGCCACGTTCAACGAACCGTCGTTAGGGAATGTTGTCACGTCGCCGTTGTCCTTCACTGTTATCTGTGGCAGAGGCTGCTCGCCGGTGATGAACGTTGATATGTTGTTCACCGCTGGGTCGCAAAGCTCGTTGCTTACTCCTGGGTTGAGTATCTCTACACGATACTGTGAAGTATAGCTCATTGGAGTAGCATGAGTGAATGTCACTGTCACGCCTGTGCCGGCTGTTCCTACAGCTGTGCCGGAGAATGATGTTGTTACGTCGTCGTATGAAGATGTGCCCTCATTGAACTTGTAAATCTTTATGTTGTTTACAATCTGGCTCTTAACTCCGTCTGTCAGAGCGTCCAAGTTCTCTGTTATGTCGATGTGTGTCAACGCCTCGCAGTCTGCGCCGAGATAGAAGTCATCCGGCAGAGTCACCACGATATTGCTGTTCACATCCACATTGTTAGAGTTGTCCGCTGGAGTGATAGTTGCGTTCACCTGTGGAACGGTCTCTACATCACAACGCTCTACTGTAAACTTGGCATAAGCCGCATCTGAGCTTACACGATAGATTTTTATTGATCCATTAGATTCAATATCCTCTTCCTTAAGCGTATATGTAGACTTGTAGAAGTAATCTGTGCTCGTTTCAGAAACACTGTTACCGCTTGTTGAATGAATCTTGAATCCATGAACCTTATTCTTTCCGCTCGCGTATGTTATCACAGTCAGCTTATCTCCTGCCTGGAACTTGTTCTCGCCACCGTCACTTGGTGTAAGTGTGAAGTATCCGCTTGACTGGAGTTTCACTGAGTAATTATAGGTGTCACCGTCAAATTCAGCTCCACCTGGGCTTGGTCCAGAAGACTCACTACTCTTAGCAAAAGTTCCTACAGTTGCTGTAAATGCATTAGAACCTGTAGCCTTGGCTGCATATATGTTACGACAATCCTCTACCGAATATACCGCACGGATAGTCATGTCGCCTGTCACGTTGAACTCGTAGTCCTTGACCGACGATGACGCTCCGCCCACTATCTGCCAGTGGTGGAATGTATGTCCTGTTGGCTCGGTGCAAGTGATAGTCTGCAGACCTGCTGCCACAAGCACATCCTGTGGGTTGGTTGATGTCGTTGTGCCGTCGATTGTTGCGGTCGCGCCTGACACGCTCGCTCCGGCAGTTGTCTTGAACTGCACTGTCACGGTGTACTTAGGCACTACAACATAACGTATATTAAATGTATATGGGTTCTCGTCTGGGTCGTTTGAGTTGATTGTCACTGTACCGTTATATGTGCCTGCCGCGAGACCAGCAACAGTAGAAACGTTGAACGTAGTGTTGCCGCCGTTGCTTACTGTTGGACAAGTGCCGTCGCATCCGCCTGAGAACGCATCGCCGGTCACTACTATTGAGCTTATCTCGAGGTCGTTGAGACCGAGATCCTCTATAGTGAATGTGTAAGTCTCGGTTGTTGTGGTTGTGGCTGCTGACGCAATCTCCACATTAGTGAAGTCAACCGACGAACCGGCTGCTATCTCCGTACTACCCTTAGAGACTTTGATGTCTGGGTCGGCTGATGGGTTCACTGTCACATCAACGTATGCCGAGCCGGCGCAGTAGCCGCTGTACTTAGCCTGGTTGAATGTCAGTCTCACTGTAGTTGGCGTAACCACGGCTGCTGGAGTGTATGTGAAGTGTGTTGCATCCACTGCCGATATTGTGCCGTTCGATGGAGTGGCAGCCACTATTGTTCCGCCGTTACCATTTGCGAGTGTCACAGTCACTGTTCCACTGCCACCGGTAACTGATGCCGCTGAAGCTGATGCGCTCAACGCTGTGCCTACTGGGGTACAAGCTTCCTCGCAGACTTTTATCTGCATGTTACGCAACCAGAAGCCGGAACTTCCTGTGCTCTTAAGCCAAATAGAAGATGCGTTAAGCGAGGTCAACTGATAAGTAGCATTACCACCTGTGTTTGTTGAAGCAAGAGTTGTCCAGTTAGCACCTTCATCAGTAGAATACTGAAGATTTGCATCCTCTATTTTTCCGACAAACTTAACATAATCCATCACGTTTGCTGGATTCACAAGAGAAATCTTCACCATTGATCCTGCTGTAGAGCCAGCATTGAGAGATGAACCTTCTGCTGCTGTGCCCGTTCTCTCTGCTGTAAGCACAGATGAGTGAGCAGAGAAACTGCTTGTTGCACTTGGAGTTGTACCATCTGGCAGATCTACTGATTTGTTCCAAACCATTGTCTCTACAACACATGGGTTGAAAGTGACATTCTTGGTTGTTACGGTTGAAGATGTTCCGCAAGCATTAATTGCTATTGCCTTTATGGTCTTGTCTGCATCAATAGTTATTGTAGAACCTGATGCTATTGTTGCGCTCAATGCTGTTGGTGTAGCGCCGTTGGTTGTATAATATATTGTACCAGCAGCTGCTGTGATAGTCACCTTGTTGTCTTCTGTTGCTGCCGAAATTGTTGGAGCAGCAGGAGTACCACAATCCACCCATATTGCATAGAGAGTAAGATCTGATGCTACCGAAGCGCCTGGAGCATAAGATGCACCACCATCATTATCCGCAGTATTCCAATGGTCGAACATTTTGCCAGAAGGAGCTGTAAATCCATTCTCCGACACTGTATTGATAGAATTATCCATACTTCCTGTTCCACCATTTGCATTATATGTTATAGTATAGGCAGAGCAACTGAAAGATATTGCACTGATATTACATTTCGAATTATCAGATGAACCAGTTTGCGGAGTGAGATAATATGTTCTTCCACTTATAATATTCGCTGTTTTTGTCTGATCTGCAGCATCCCAAGTCTGAATAGTAGTGTATGTACTTCCGTTCTTTTCTACCAAATGGATATATCTACTATTTTGACAATTTGCAGTAATTGTTATAATCGCATTTTTATCTGCGGTGAACTTCATACCACGTGCAGGCTCACCACTTGAATAACCATAAGAAGAACCTGACGACATAGCAATCGTACTATTTTTGATTTGCGGTGTTGGGTTTGAAGCGCTAACAATTGTCCACCCTGAAGGTAGAGAAGCACCTGCAGAATAAGACTGTGCTGAGTAACAATCAACTGGAGCCTCAGTAAAGTATGCAGTCACTGTCGCATTCGCAGTACCCATAGTGAGAGTAGCTGTTGCTGTTGTTGTAGAAGAGAGTGTCGCACCTGTTCCAGAAACTGTCCAGTGATCGAACACATATCCTGAAGCTGGCGTAGCAGTTACTGTTGTTGTAGCGCCCTCTGCCAAAGAGGCATCTGATGCGCTTGCTGAACCCTGACTGTTATCGCCAGTCTCTGTCGCTGCTGTCACTGTGTGAGTTGGGATAGCCTCGAATGTAGCAGTGACAGTCGCATCTGCAGTACCCATTGTGAGTGTTGTTGGGTTTGTGCTTGTAGATGAAAGGCTTGAACCTGTACCACTCACCGCCCAACTCACAAATCTGTAGCCGCTCGCTGGAGTGGCGGTGATTACTGAGGTTTCGCCATCACACAAAGACGATGCAGCTGTAGATGCAGTACCCCATGTGTTATTATTTGAAGCAGCTGTTACTGTATATGAAGTACATCCTCCTGCTGAAACTGCAATAGACTTGCTTACCTGAACATCACAACCTGTTCCGTTGCTGATATTACACCAATATGTGCCAGCATCGCCAACTACACAAGAATTCTTTGTGAAAGTAGCTCCTGAAGTAGAAGCTGCTTGTACTGGAGACGAAGCCGAAGCCGTAGCCCAGTCAGCACCCTTATACCATGTATAAGTTGTTGTTCCGCTTGTACCTGTCGCACTCGCAGTCAAAGAAATGTCTTCTCCTGCTGTGTAT
>CAMHCZ010000035.1 GCA_946183755.1 uncultured bacterium
GAGTGGTAGGTAAAGAATTTTTTCTCCCATAATCACTTGGTTTTATAAAAATTATTTGTATGTTTGCGCATACAAGAGAATGATTATTAGTGTTCGACCACATGGGAGGCTACCCAATCGGCCCACTTTTAGTCATTCTTTTTTTGCTTTATACTGTACGGATACTCCGTTACAAGTGAACCATCCCGACGGACTTGGCATTTTATGACGAAAATTTCACCTCTGTGGAATACTTCGTATGAAGTGTAGTTCAATACACCTTCGCTAATTTTCAGCTTATAGTTCTTTCTGCTCATATCGATAGGCAGATATTTACCATTCTTTATCTTCCGCAGGAACGTGTGCAAATGCCTTGCGGCATCTATCTCAAGGCCTGTGTACAGATGGTCGCGTATTCGTTTGAACTCGCGTTTCCCGAAATATAACGTACCAGTATAAAGTCCTTTGTGTTGATACTCTGCAATACCTTTCTCTCTCAGATACTCTAACACGCTATGCTGCGCTTTTTTGAAGGCTTCATAGTTTGTATTTGGTGTAAGATTTTCCAGCCTGTTCTTCTCCCTTATCTTACGTTCTGCGCGCTCAATGCTCTTTGAAACCTTTCCGCAATGATGACAATCCTTCTTGCTTGCCAAGTCCGAGAAGAGGGCGAACAGCTTATTCCCCGAGTACTGACACGATGCGCAGCTGTCCGGATAGTACGGATGCTTGTCGGAGAAGAGGTGTCCGTCCTTGCCGGGGTTGTTCTCCAGTCCGGACTGCGGATTGTCCTTCTCTGTTCCGTGTGGTCTGGCGGTGCAGTCCTTGTCGGTTGCCCGCAGCTCGCACTTGCAGTTCCAGCGGTCGCCGGGGCGGTGCTCCTTCCAGAACGGGTCATCGACGGGCAGCACGGTTCCCCAGAAGACGCGGTGGTCGGCTCCAGGCGTAGGCGAGGTTGACGGTATCCATTCCAGGTTAGGCAGCACGTCCTTCTCCGCCTCGAACTGCTGCCAGTCCGCCGCCTGATGTGCGCGCCTTACGGCAGTGTCGTACTCCGTGCGCAGCCATGCGCGGTTCTTGTGGCTGACGTATGGCCGCACGTCCTTGGCGAAGCGGCTGAAGGGCTTGAGCTGTCCTTTCTCGTCGGTCAGCTGTGCGGCTATGTCGTTCTGCATCCTGTGTGTGCGGAACGCCGAGAACACATCGACGCTCTCGCGCAGTGCCTTGAGGAACTCGTCGCCGGGCACGTCGGCTCCGCCCTCCACGCTGTCGGCTATGCCTTCGGCGACAGCCTGTGCGAAGATCCTGCGTGTTTCCTCAAAGATGTGCGCCTCCAGTTCGCTGTCGATGTCGACCTCCTTGCCGTAGATGGCAGTGAGAGCCCGTGCGATGCTCTCGGCGGTGAACTCCACGCCGTGGGCTGTGAGGTCAGGCAGCGTGTCGGCGAAGTACTGCCTGTCTATGTCGCTTGCCCCTACTCCGCGAGGGGTGCTGCGAAAAAACCGGTGATGCGGTCGATGAGTTTCTTGCGCTTGTCGTCCTCGTCCTCTTTGCCGTCCTTGCCGTCGGTTCCGCGCATGGCCTCGAGCGCAGCCTGTCGCTGTTCCTCCTTGCGTCGCACCAGCTCGTCGTAGTTCTCCGGCTTGGGTATGCCGTAGGTCTCGTACCAGTAGTCGTCGCTGACGGGAACGTGCGCCGCCACCTGCTGGTCGATGTCCAGGCGCGCCTTCAGTTTGGCGAGGTCTTGCTCCGACACCCATGCGAAGCATCCGCCCTCCACTGGGTATCCGTATGAGGCGAGTATGCCCATGAAGTAGTCGGAGTTGAGCAGGTTGAGGACGTAGCGCATGTCGTCGGCGGTGATGTCGCCCTGCTGCTCGGCGTGTATCTCCGCTTGTGCGTATCCGCTGGACGATGACGACGTGGTGGTCTCGGTGTTGCCCAGTATGGCGACCGACATCTCCTCGTTGCATATCTTGATGAGCCGCTCCTGCAGCTCGCCGTTGCCGTTGGACGTCTTGCCGTCCAGCATCTGGAAGTCCGCCTGCTTCGGTATCATCATCACGAGGCTTGAGCCGCTCTCGTCAAGCGCCTTGCGCAGCTCCTCCTGCGTGCGGCGGTCGTAGGCGTCGTACTTGACAACCCTGACCGGCTGGCCGAATATCTCGACGTACTGCGCGAAGTCGCCGAATCCGCTGCGCTTGTAGAGGGCGTACATCGAGCACTGCAGCAGCCGCCCGAGGTCGTAGGGTTTGCCTATCATCCACACGTATGGCAGCGTGTCCGCCGGTATGCCCTTGGTGTCGTACTGCGAGAGGGCTATCTCTCTCTTCTCGGGGCGCAGGTGTCGGCGGTCGATGCTGGTGAAGCTGAACTTGCCGCCTATGGTGAACTCGATTGCCGTGGCTCCCCAGTAGATGGTGTTCATCAGTTCCTCCACCAGGTCGCGGAACTCGGTGCTGTCGATGAGCTTGTCCATCGCGTCCACCTTTCCTCCCTTGCTGTCGAGGAACTTGAGCGCGCGGCCAGCCACCGCCTTGGTGCGCTTGCCTATCAGTCCGCTCAGGTGTCCGTCCAGCGAGAGCACGTCGTGGTAGAGGTCGTAGAGTTTGTATCTGTTCGGCAGCTGCGCGCTCTCGGCTCTCTCGAGCGCCTGCTTGAGCGTGCCCACGTCCTTGCGGCTGCGGTCGTGCGATACGTTCACAATCTGCTGCACGATGATGTTTCCTTGTTTCTTCTGTCTCATGGTATTTGTTTTTTTGTTTCTGTTAGAGACGCGCCATGGCACGTCTGTACTGAAATTGATTAATCACGTCTGTACGGTTAAAAATGGTTGGTGCGCTTCGGGTTGCTGCCCCATGCCACTCCTGTCTGGTTGCTCTCGTCGATGTCCGGCGTGTCGGGGTCGTCCTGCGGATAGGTCAGCTCGGTGAGCGAGTTGCTGCCGTCGCGTATGTCGGTGAGCAGCTGCATGGCGGCGAGGTAGTCGTCGCGGAACAGCTCGACGTTGACGTTCGGTGCCGCCATGCGCACGAGGTAGTATGACGCTATCATCTTCACTATCTTCTTCAGTGCCGGCGACGTGACCGCAGGCGGCGTGTCCTCGGTGCCGAATGCCGCCTTCAGGTCGTACTTGGTCAGATAGGTCTTGCAGAGGCTCTCCGCGGCGAGTATCTGCATGGCTGCCGCCTCTGGGTTGTTGCGCGTGATGGCGGCGATGACCTCAGGGTAGAGCGAGGTCTGGCTCAGTTCTTCTACGGTTACAATCATAGTCTGTGCTTGTTATTGCGTTTAACGGTATAGAATCCTGTGGCGGCTTCGGCGTCGGCTCTCTGACGCAGCAGATAGACGCCGCCCTCCACCATGTCGGGTCCGTCCATGCGCCTCTGCTTGCGGCTGAAGCCCTTGAACTGCGCCTTCAGGCGCTTCATGTCGGGGTTGTCGCTCTCGGCGGTGTTGAAGGAGAGCAGCCCTGCGCGGTTGAGCGGTTCGAGCAGTCCCTCGATGCGGGTGTACTTGTCCTTCTTGTCCCTCGTGTCCGGAATGACGGGCAGCAGCACGTGCCTTGCGTCGCCCTCGGCGCGTATGGCAGGCATGATGACCTGCTCGAAGAAGGGGTTCTGCAGCGAGTTGTTCTCGATGAATACCTTCACGTCCTCCGCCTTGCGGTCGGTCGCCCACTGGTAGAGGTCGAAGAGCGCACCGACGAAGTGCGCCGTGCTCATGGTGTCCAGCCTCACCTTGGCTATGTGGTAGGTGCGTTCGTGCAGCGCTATCACTCCGACGGCCTTGTATGAGCCGGACGAGACGTCCTTGTTGCTTGTGGCAGGGTCGGCGTAGATGACGACGGCGCAGCGGCTCAGTGGCGGCACCTTGCCGTCGGTCAGAGTGCGGAACGTGTCGCCGCCGTCCATAGGGTTGTTGAAGTACTCCTTCTGCGCGCTCTCGTAGCTGATGACCGAGAGCACACGGTCGATGTCCGCCTCTGTGTTCTTCTCGGGCCACGACGAGCGGCCGTCCTTGTCGCGTATGTTCACGATGTCGAACTTGTCGGCTATGTTCTCGCCCACGTACTTCACGGCGCAGTTGTCGTGTATGACGTTGCCGTTGACGAGTATGCGCGTTGGGTTGCTGATGCTTCGGGTCGGTATCAGCGCCTGCTCCAGCCAGTTGATTTTGTTCTTCATCGTGTCCTCGTTGCGGCACTCCTCGTCGGTGTCGAAGTCGTCGATGAGTATGAAGTCCGGACGCTTCTCGTTGTTCCTGGTTCCACGTGGCGACTGTCCCCAGCCGATGGCGCGGAACGAGCATCCGCACCGGCATGTGAACTTCTCCGCCTGCCAGTGTCCGATGTCCTCCTGTCGGCCGTAGTCCTGCGTGATGCGCTGGTTGGCCTCGAAGCACGACTTGAATGGCAGCAGCAGGTTCACGGCGTTGTCGAGCGAGTTGCTCACCATCAGCACGTTCTTCACCTTGCCGGTAAGCGCGAGGTAGATGCACTCCATCATCGAGCGCGCCGACTTCGCCAGCTCACGGCTCCACGCTCTGACCTCGAACCATTCCGGGTGCGAGAGCAGCCGTCGTGTGGCTGCCTTGTGGAAACCTGCCGCCGGTGCCGTGCAGTAGTTCGGGAAGTAGTAGCGGAACCATTCCTCGGGGTCAGCCTCGAGTCGTGCCACGCGCTTCATGCGCTGCGGCGTGGTCTCGTTCAGGTCCACGGGTGTGGCGTCGCGGAAGCTCTGGCGGTATCGTTCCCAGTGCTCCAGATACTCCTTGTCGGTTGCCTTGCCTATTCTTGCCATTTGTTCTCCTCGATTTTATTGTTTATGAATCCGTTGTAGAGCTCCATGACCCTCTCGGCGAGGGTGTAGTCCACCTGCTTGACGAACTCGCAGAAGTCCTCGCCTATGGTGATGGTCTGCGCCAGGCTGTACTTCGTCTCCAGTTCCTTGATGTCGGTGATGAGTTTGCGCCTCGCGTCCGCCTCCTTGCTGTCCGCCACTTTGTAGCCGTCCTTCTCGGCTATCATGCGGTTGAACTCCTTGAGCTCGTTGTAGAGCTCCGATAGGCGCTGCTTCTTGGCTGTGAGCAGGTTGGTCTTGAGCGTGTCCCAGTTGTCGGCTTTCGCCCAGCGGCTGACGGTGTTCTCGCTCACGCCGAGTTTCAGGGCTATCTCCTTCTGCCGCAGCGAGCCGCTCAGGTATAGCAGCTGAGCCACTTCGCGCTGTTGCTGTCGTGTCTGTTTCATGTCTTTATGGCTGTTGATTACGGTGCAAAGTTCCGTGCGCACGCGCCCATTATAAAAAAGTGTGTCAACTCTTTACCCTCTTTTTGCCCACGCTCCGGGATGTGCTGACATTTGCTCCGGAAACCCCATAAAACAGACAAGAAATGGCATTTAAAAAGATTGAAAAGGAATTCTGCCTGAGCGACGACTCGGTCAACGTTTACGGCTACCGCCTGCTGACGTCCGGCTTGCAGCTCGAACGCTTCACGCCGCCCATCGGCTTCCTGATGCACGACCGCGACAAGGGAGTGGCTGTGCGCTGGGAGGACTTGCAGATACGCGACGGCTGCCTCTACGGCAAGCCATGCGTCAACGAGACACTCTTCCCGGGACTGGCGCAGCAGGTCGAGGACGGCTTCTACGCCGCAGCCTCAGTGGGTCACATCGTGGCCCTCAAGATGACCGACGACCCCGTCTATCAGCTCGAGGGACAGACCGGACCGACGGTGCTGGAGTGGTTCCCGCGCGAGTGCTCCATCGTGGACATCCCAGGCAACTACAACGCAATAGCGAGACTTTACGATGAAGCGGACAACCTGCTTCACGACTTAACAGATAAACGTTTTAATATGGACAAGAAAACAATCGAAGTGGAGGCCCTCGGGCTTCCGAACCTGTCGGCTGAAGCGTCGGCAGAAGACGTGAGAAACGCCATCAGCGACCTTGTGGCCAAGGCTGCAAGAACCGACACGGCTGAGCAAGCGCTTGCCGACCTAAAGGCGACTGTGGCAAAGGAGAAGGTGGAGGCTCTGATAGCTTCCGCGCTCGCCGACCACCGACTGACAGCCGAGGCTGCCGAGGCTCTGAAGAAGGACTACGCCGAGAACCCAGAAGGACTCAAGGCGCTGCTCGACAAGATGCCGGTGCAGCAGACCATCGCCGACCGTCTCGAGACCAAGGTGCCGGAGAAGTACCTCGGCAAGACATGGCAGGAGCTCTACGCCTCGGGCGAGCTGGAGGACGTCAAGAAGAACTATCCTGACTACTACCGCCACCTCAAGGAGAGATGCTAAGAGGAAAGACAAACAGATTTCATTAACAACCTAAAACCCAAAAAACATTATGGCAATTTCAAACAACATCCCGGTTGAGATATTCTCGACCTACATCATCAACAAGCTGCACCGCACCAATCCGTTCCTGGCGCATGCGGTGAACGAATCAGCCAGCGTGCTCGGCGGAGCTGTGGTGCACATACCACAGGCTGGCGCGTCGCCTGCCGTGGTGAAGAACCGCTCTACCTTCCCAGCCACTGCGGTCAGAAGAGCCGACAGCTTCGTGAACTATCCGCTCAACGTATTCTCGACCGACCCTACGCACATCACATGGCACGAGGAGAACGAAATCTCCTACGACAAGACCGACAGCGTCTTGAACGACCATGTGGCTACGCTCGTGGAGGCAGTCGGTGACGACATGCTCTACAACTGGGCGAAGGACCTGCCTGCATCATCGGTGATCAAGACCACAGGCGCCGAGGTGGCTGTGACCGAGCCTGGACAGACCGGCACACGCAAGGCGTTCACTTACAAGGAACTCCAGAAGGCTCAGGCGCTCATGAACAAGCAGCTCGTGCCTAAGACCGACCGCTACGTTGTTCTGGAGAGCTACATGCTCCAGCAGCTCATCGACAGCCTTTCGGCTAACCAGATGGCTGCGTTCCAGCAGACTGCCGACTTGGCAAACGGCGTGGTGGGCCGTCTGGCTGGATTCACCATCCTCGAGCGCGGTCAGGTGATTGCTCTCACAGCCGCAGGCGCGGTCAAGGCTCCGGGCGAGGCTATCGCGGCTACCGACTGCCTGGCAGCCATAGCATGGCAGAAGGACAGCGTGGCTGTGGCTTACGGTGACATCAAGCCGTTCCAGGAGACCGACTCGCCTACATACTACGGCGACATCTTCTCCGCTCTCGTCAAGTCGGGAGGACGCTGCCGCCGAGGCGACAACAAGGGCGTGATCATCATCGCCCAGGACACAGAGACAGTGCCTGAGACTCCGAGCATCAGCGGCGACGACGCGCTGAGCGTGGCTGCGGCAGCAGGCAGCAACGTGCGCACCTACGCTACGAGCAACGGAGCCGGCGTGACAGCCGAGACCGAAGCTGAGTGGCTCACGGTGGCGGCCGAAGGCAACAAGGTGACATTCACCCGCACCGCCTACGCTCATGACGCCGAAGGCGAGGACCCTCGCGTAGCGACAGTCATAGTGGGCATCGAGGGAACTGAGGTGACCAAGACTGTGACAGTGTCACAAGCCAAGGCTTCTGAATAGTAATAAACAGGATTGCCCAAACGGTGTTAAATCGCCGTTTGGGCGGTCTTTAAACACTGATTGATTATGTATCCAAAAGTAACAGTAAACGTAACAAACGGCAACCTGCAGCGTTCGATAGCCGTGGAGGATGCCGTGTGCGGAATATGCGCCACGGCTGGCTCGTCAGCCACCAACGGCAAGCTGCTCGAGGTCTATTCGCTCGCCGACGCCGAGAGCAAGGGCGTGACCGCCGAGGCAGAGCCGCTCATCCACAAGCTGGTGAGACAGTTCTATCAGGAGCTCGGAGGCAAGCAGCTGCTCTACATCTACGGCTCGGACGATTCCCCAATGGACGTCATCGTAGGCGCCAACACATCGACGGGTCTGAACAAGATGCTCACCCTTGCCGGCGGCAAGCTGAACCTCGTGGCGGTCAGCGGCGACGACTGGAACGGTGACGGATTCCTTGCCGACGAGGTGGCGGATGCCGTCATCGCGAGCAAGGCAGTGTGCCAGGCATGGCAGAACAGGAACTACCCGGTGCGCCTCTTCCTGAACGGACACGTGATGGATGAGAGCGTGGCGAACACCTATCAGCCTAAGGAGGGCACCAACGGATATGCCGCGGTCGTTCTCGGAGGCGAGGACACCACCGGCGACGCAGCCGTGGGCATCGCCCTCGGACGCGCGTCGAAGTACGGAGCCGAGGTGAAGCTCGGCAACGGCCAGAACGGAGCTTTGTCGCTCACGCAGGTCTATATCGGCTCTCAGAAGATGGAGGAGCGCGAGGACATGGAGACGCTGCACGACGCCGGATTCCTCACTTTCCAGGTGCGTCCGGGCTCGGCAGGCTACTACTTCGGCGTGGACAACATGTGCTCCGTCGATGACTTCCGCATCCTGGCGCACGGCCGCGTCATCGACAAGGCGCAGCGCATAGCCGCGCAGGCTTACCAGCCGTTCGTCGAGGATTCGCTGCGTGTGGAGCGCGACGGCACCATCAACCAGAGTGACGCAAGCTACATGGAGCTTGTGCTCGACTCCGCCATCCGCTCTGCCATGAGCGAGCAGATAAGCGACCTCAAGGTCGTCATCGACACGGCACAGGACATCGTGAACACATCGACGCTGGAGGTGGGATGCAGCATCCTGCCGCTGGGCTACATGACGTGGATCAACGTGACGATAGGATTAACCAACAAATTAGAGTAAGGAGGCAAACAAATGGGAAACTTATCACTCCGATCAAGCGAGACCCCGTGGAAAGGCGGCGAGGTGAAACTCTTCGGCCGCGTCATCACCGGGATAAGAGGCTGGGAACTGACCAAGGAGGTTGAGAAGGAGCCGCTCTACGGAGCCGGCAACAAGCCGCTGGACATCATGACCGGCAACGAAAAGTGCTCAGGCAGCGTGACTGTCTTCGGCTACGAACTGGACAGGATGCAGCAGGCGGCTGCCGCTGCAGGATTCACTGACCTGCTCGAGGTGCCGCATGAGGCGGCGGAGATGACAGTGACGCTGCGCAAAACTCTTGCTGAGCGTCCGACCGTCATCAAGGCACGCGGTCTGGCATTCACCAAGATACCGCACAAGATGGGTCAGAACGACAGCAGCCGAGAGTATCAGCTCGACTTTGTCTGCATGGACATCAAAAGCGAGACATTGTAAAGACTAATCAGGAGACGTTGCCCTGTGGCAACACCCACGTGGCAGCGTCTCTTTTTTTAACCGTAAACATTATGAACACAAAAGGAAATCAGAAACCAAAGAAACAAGATGAAGGACTCGCCCGTCTGGAGCTCCGCTTCGGCAAGGAGAGAGTCGAGGACTGGAAGAGACACTTCGCGCCAAGGCGTGTGATAGTGATCGAGGTCGAGGATAAAATGTGCGTGCTGCGCCCGGTGACAGCCAATGCGCTGTCGCAGTACGCCACCATCTTCCGTGACGGAGGTCTTGAGCCTGCGTCGCGCTATCTGCTTGAGGAGTTGTGGCTGGACGGCGACGATGACATCCGCAACAACGAGGAGTACTTCATCGGCTCAATGCTCCAGATTCAGAACGCCATAGAGCTAAAAAAAAGCACATGCTGGAAGCTCTGACCAAGGGGCGTGCCAATGCTGATGACGAGTTTGAAACCCTGATTGTTTTTGGACTCATGACATTCGGCGCGGCGGCCTCAGAGTGGAGCGACGAGCTATTCATGCACAGAACAGGCATTGCCCTCAACCTTTGGGAAAAAGGAGTGGGAAGACCTAAAATCATTTAACATGAACCTTACAGAGTGGACATTACAACTTCGTGACCTTGCTTCGGCTGGACTTGCACAGTTTGCCGCTAATGCGGAGAATGCGTTTGACCGGGCGGAGCGTGCGAGCGATGCGGCATCGACCAGAATGTCCGACGGCATATCCAGTAAACTGGGCGGCGCGCTGAAGAAAGCCTTCGGCGTAGCTGCTCTGCTGGGTGTCGCCAAGGAAGCCGGTGAGTTCATCGGATCGACCATCGGCGATGCTCTCGAGCGCCAGAAGATACAGACTTCTTTCAATGTGCTGACAGGCTCCGACGAAACTGGCGAGCAGCTGACCAAGCAGCTTGTCGACCTGCAGAACCAGACAGTGCTCGGCGGCGAGGTGTTCAAGAACGCACAGACACTGCTCTCGCAGGGCTTCGACTCAAGCCAGGTGACGAAGACGTTGCACATGCTCGGCGATGTGGCGATGGGTGACGCGGAGAAGCTGAACAGCCTCACGCTGGCGTTCAGCCAGACACGCCAGGCAGGACGACTTACCGGGCAGGATTTGATGCAGTACATCAACGCCGGATTCAACCCTCTGAACGAGATAGCCAAGAAAACAGGCAAGTCCATGGCACAGCTGAAAGACGATGTCAGCAAGGGGCTCATCACGTTCGACATGGTGCAGGACGCGTTCCGCTCGGCTACAAGCGAAGGCGGACAGTTCAACAACATGCTCGGCAAGATAGCCGAGACCCCAGCCGGCAAGATGGAACAACTCAAGGGTGCGTGGGAAGAAATGAAGATAAAGGCGGGCGAGGCATTCATGCCGCTGCTTTCGGCAGCCATGGAACTGGCGGAGAAAGTGATGCCTATGATAGAGACTGGAATCGGCAAACTTGCGGAGCTCGTGTCGCCGTTCGTCGATAAGATCAAGGACGGCAAGGAACAGTTCGGTGGTCTGATGGACTACGTCAACATAGTGAAGGACATTGTGGTGAACACGATTGTGCCATACTTCGAGAAACTGTGGGGAATAGTCAGCGACATTGTTGTCGATATTGTAGAGTTCGTCAGCCAGAGCGAGATTCTCAAGGATGCCTTCAAACTCATCGGCGAATTCGCCGCCTCTGTTTACGACTGGATAAGCAATATCCTGGACGCATTCTCGTGGCTGTGGAATAATGTCGTGATGCCGCTTCTTGAAGGTCTGGACAAGGCTTACAGCGCCATAAAGGATCTGTTTGGTTACGGCGACAAGAAGGGCACATCCAGCGGACGCAAACAGGTGACTGCGCCGAAGGCGGTGACAACATCTGACAATGAGACGAAGACGATATTGAACGACATAAAGACCAACACCAACCAGAACACCGCAGCCACAAAGGATGCCGTGTCGGCAGTCAAGGGTGGCGGTCAGAAAGTGATAAACATACAGATCGGCAAATTCTTCGACAACATACAGTTCCAGACCACCAACCTCACCGAGAGCGTCGAGGACATCGAGCAGACCGTCCTCGAGTGCATGGGACGAGTGCTGCTGAACGGAGCGGTGGCTGGCACGCAATAAACACTACTATGGAAATGGAAACATGGGCGACCATCATACCTTACATCGTGTCAGTGGTCACGGGAGTGGCGGGCTGGCTGGTAGGACGCAGGAAGCAGCGCAACGACTTCCTGAGCGACCTGCAGGCGTCAATCGACCTGCTGGCCGACAAGAACAAGACCCTCTACGAGGAGGTGCTGCGGCTTCGCCAGGAGAATGCGCTGCTGGGTGCCAAGGTGAGCGAGCTCGCGACGCAGAACGCGCAGCTGAAGACGGAGGTCGAGGAGCTCAACGGGCGCCTCGCCAATGTAAAGACAATAACAAGGAAAGCATAGACATGAAACGACATACAGCAAAACCTTTTTTGATCATAGTGTTGACGATGACGCTGACCATGCTGCTCGCAAGCGGCTGTCGCAGCCACAGGCACAAGGAATCACTCAGGACAGACACGCGCAAAGAGACGCAGTCCGAAGTGAAAGCGCAGGCGGAGAGAACCGCCACCGCCTACAGGGACGACAGCACGAGCGAGCGTGCCGTCAGCGTCATGTTGTCAGCTCCGGACTCTGCCGGACGGCAGCACGCCACGGAGGTGAGATACCTCTGGCGCGACCGTGTGGTCAGGGACAGCGCGAAGAGCGTGGAGAAAGAGGACACGGAGAGCCTGAGCAAGGCAGAGAGCCGTGAGACGACCAAGGAGACCGCCGACGACAGGACGACCGACCGGACATACATAGTCTTTATGGCTCTGGCCATGGCGTTCAGCGCCGTCGTCGTGCTGATTATCAGACTAAAACCATAGGAGGGACAGGACATGAGCATATATTCGTTTCCGAGAGACCTGGAAAGGCTGATGGCCAAACACAAGCCGTATATCATCGAGGCGAGGAAGAACCCCATGGTGACCGACCTCAACATGGAGTACTTCCGCACGCTGTGGGGCAAGGAGGTGTTTTTGCCATCGACGCTGGTGGGGTTTTCCAACAGCGGCGAGAAGATACAGCTGGACCTCGACTGCGCCACCATCAAGGTGAAGGGGACTAAGAACGTGGTCAAGACGCAGCTCTCGGAGCGCAAGGGTTCAGTCAAGGAAGTCTTCGCCGTGGACGACTACACGATAGACATCAAGGGTGTGCTGATAGGACACGACGGTGTGCTGCCCTGCTCGCAGGTGCAGTGGCTGCGCGACATGTACGAATCGAAGAACCGCATTGAGCTGCACAACGCACTGACCGCCTACTTTCTGCAGGAGCAGAAATACGTTGTCATCACGGCTCTCAACTTCTACGACCAGGAAGCCAAGGACAAACGGCACATACCGTTCTCCATGACGCTGATAAGCGACTACGTAGAGACGCTGGAGTTTATCTGATGATGCGGACCTTGTAGTCGTAGCCCAGCTCGTTTTGAGGGGCGATATAGACCTTGTGTTTGGCAAGCGCACGCTCGCTGGTGATTCTCCATTCGTCGCAATCAGGAGACGATTTGTCAACAATGCGTATGGCGCAGTCGTAGTCATTGGCAGACGTTTCCTTTACAACGAAGTCTGCGTTATTTCTGGAGTTGGTCAGATACACCCAGCCACCGAGGCAAAGAGGCTCTGAACTGCCGGAAATAATAGTAGCTTCTGACCCAACAGACATGCGTTTGTAAACATAGTTTGAATGAAAGTCTTTCATAGATATTTTCTTGAAAGAACCATCTTTCAGATCAACTACAATACTATCCGGTTCGTCAAGGTCTATTGTATAACCAAGAATCACAGTCTTCGTCTTTGCAGAGATAGACAATGAGGCAAAAAGCAAAGAAAACAGCAATAACCTTTTC
>CAMHCZ010000036.1 GCA_946183755.1 uncultured bacterium
TGTGGTACGCGCCCAGGAGAAAGAAGAGGCCGACAAGCTGAAGAAAGACGCTCAGTTGCTTTGCGAGGCCGGCTGCTTCGCCATAGTGATAGAGAAAGTGCCTGCCAAGCTCGCCAAAGAGGTGGCTAAGAAGGTGAAATGCCCGATAATCGGCATAGGCGCAGGAAACGGAACAGACGGCCAGGTGCTTGTGGTGAACGACATGCTGGGCATGGACTCTGCGGGATTCAAGCAGCCAAGATTCGTGAGAAAGTACGCCAACCTGCAGAAGGTAGTCACAGAAGCCGTGCAGAACTACATATCAGACGTGAAGTCCGGCGACTTCCCTAACAACGAGACCGAAGCGTATTAACATAAAAGCATAGACAACGCAAAAGACGGGACTGACACACGGTTCCGTCTTTTTATGTAAAAAAAACAAGCCCAGCATCCGCGCCATGGAATTATACAACAACTACTCTAAACAGCTAAGAGAAAGAATCGGAGACGGAGAGAGAGTCCAGAAAATAAGCGTGAACGGCGGATTCACTTGCCCCAACAGAGACGGCAAAGTGGGCACTGGCGGATGCACGTTCTGCAACAATCAGACATTCGTGCCGGAATACTGCGAGAACACAAAGAGCATAAAGCAGCAAGTGGCAGAGGGCATCGACTTTTTCAGACACAAGTACAAGACACAGAGATACTTGGTCTACTTCCAGAGCTACACAAACACCTACGGCCGCATAGACAAACTGAAGGAACTGTATGAGGAGACGCTGGACGTGGACGGAGTGAAAGGCATCGTGATAGGCACAAGACCGGACTGCGTGGACAGCGAGCTGCTCGACTACCTCGCCGAACTGAACAAAAGAACGTTCGTCTGCGTGGAATACGGCATAGAATCGACACACGACACGACGCTGAAAGCCATTAACAGAGGGCACGACTACGAATGCTCCGTGAAGGCGATAAAGGAGACCGCCGCAAGAGGCATAGAGACCGGCGGACACATAATAATGGGACTGCCAGGCGAGACGAAAGAGATGATGATGGAGACGGCGAAGAGGCTGAACGAGCTGCCGCTGAACTCGCTGAAGATGCACCAGCTGCAGATAATCAGAGGAACGCGTATGGGCGCGGACTACGAGGCGCGCAAGGACGATTTCCACATCATGGAGCTGGACGAGTACATAGACTTAGCCATAGAGTTCGTGGAGAGGCTGAAATGGGACATCGGGATAGAAAGGTTCGTTTCCAGTTCGCCGAAAGATTTGTTAATCGCGCCGCAGTGGGGACTTAAGAATTTTGAATTTACGGCAAAAATAGAGAAGCGCATGACGGAACTTGGTGCATATCAGGGAAAAAAGCTGTAAATTTGTCATTTTTAGACGTGAACAGAATTCTCATAAAACATAATAATCAGGAAGCCAAGTTGTTGAAAAACGCCTTGTTAAGACTAACTATCATACTTTTAGCCTTGGCTCCGATGATTCACACACACGCCGACGACTACAAGATATACGGCTACGTCTACCTGCCCGACAGAGAGCCGGCGAGCTTCACCACAATCACAGTCGAAGGCACTACCACAGGAACGACAGCCAGAGAGGACGGATACTACGAACTGAAGTTCAGCGCGACAGACAGCGCCAAAGTAAAGTTCTACATACTCGGCTGCAAGCCATACATTTACAGAATAACGCCGAAGACGAGAAAATCCATCCAGAAGATGGTGTATCTGGAGGACGACGCCATAATGATGAAGGATGTCGAGGTGACCGACTTCGCCAAGCAGAGCACGTCCATGAACAAGATAGACGTGAGCAAGATGGATGTGATGCCGAGCATCAACGGCGGAATCGAGGGACTGATAAGCACTTACGCCGGAGTGTCCAACAGAAACGAGCTGTCAAGCCAGTACAGCGTGCGAGGCGGCAACTACGACGAGAACAGCGTCTATGTGAACGACATCGAGGTGTATCGCCCATTGCTCATAAGGACCGGCGAGCAGGAGGGACTGAGCTTCATCAACCCGGACATGGTGGAAGCCGTGGAATTCTCGGCTGGCGGCTACGGCGCGACGTACGGCGACAAGATGTCGTCGGTGCTCGACATAAAGTACAAGAAGCCGAAAAGATTCGAGGCATCGGTGGCAGGAAGCCTGCTCGGAGCGCAGGGACACATAGGCCACAGCACCAAAAACGGCAAGTTCACGCAGCTGCACGGCATAAGATACAAGAGCAGCGACTACATGTTCAACACACTTGACACCAAGGGAACATACGACCAGAAGTTCCTCGACTACCAGACCTACCTCACATTCAACTTCGCCAAGAAATGGGAGATTGACTTCCTGGGCAACTTCTCAAGAAACATCTACAACAACATACCCGAAAGCCGCACCACGACCTACGGCACAATATCCGACGTCAAGACATTCCGCATGTACTTCGACGGACAGGAGAAGGACATCTTCCAAACCGAGTTCGGTGCGTTGACGTTGAGATACTCCCCTATCAACAGCCTCAACCTCAAACTGATAGCCTCGGCCTACGAGAGCCATGAGAGCGTGAACTACGACCTGATAGGCGAATACTGGATAGGCGAAAGCATGGGCAACTCGATAGGCGAGATTGACGAGAGCACGGCGCTGGGCGTGGGAGCGTATCAGGAGTACACGCGAAACAGGCTTAGAGTGAGAGTGATAAAAGCCGAGCACAGAGGCGATTACACCATAAACAAGAACACCATTTCGTGGGGAGTGAGCCTGCAGGACATAAAAGACAACATCATCGAGTTCGAGACAAGAGACTCGTCGGGATACGTGACTTCGACATACAACCTGAGGAGCAAAAACTCCATGAGCAGCTTGCGCACACAGTTCTTCGTGCAGGACGAGTCGAGATTCAAGACACGCATAGGAACATTCGGGCTGCTGGCTGGCGTGAGAGGAAACTACTGGACATTCAACAAGGAGTTTATCGTAAGTCCAAGAGCCACAGTGTCATACTTCCCTAAGAAGAACGAGAACCTCGGTTTCCGATTCTCCACCGGCGTTTACTACCAGTCGCCGTTCTACAAGGAAGTCCGCATGATAGAGACCGACGCGGCGACGGGCAACTCCAACGTCAAGCTCAACGATGACATAAAGTCGCAACGCTCGCTACACTTCGTGCTCGGCGGCGACTACTACTTTAGGCTCAAAGGCCGTCCGTTCAAGTTCACGACAGAAGTTTACTACAAAATGGCGGACAGAGTGGAGACCTACACCATAAACAACCTGAAGATACTCTACTCCGGCACCAACGACGCCCAAGCATACACAGCGGGCGTGGACTTCAAACTCTTCGGCGAGTTCGTTCCGGGAACTGACTCCTGGATAGGGCTGGGACTGATGAGAAGCAAGGAAAAGAAGAACGAGCCTGGCGCGAAATGGGTGGCAAGGCCGAACGAGCAGAGATACAACTTCACGATGTTCTTCCAGGACTACATCCCAGGACTGCCAAAATACAAAGTGCACCTGAGATTCATCTGGGAGGACGGACTGCCATTCTGGGCGCCGAACGTGGAGACGCACAGCAAGAGCAACACCAACATAGGCAAGGCCTACAGAAGAGTGGACATAGGAGCGTCGAGAACATTCGCTGAGGGCGACTACAAGTGGCTGGACAAGACAAAGATATTCAAGGCGGTAAAGAACATAAACCTCGGACTGGAAGTATTCAACCTGCTCGACCTGAGCAACGTGGCAAGCTACTACTGGGTGACCGACGTGAACAAAAGACAGCACGCCGTGCCTAACTATCTTACAGGAAGACAATTCAACGTGAGGTTGAAAATCAATTTTTAAAACACATCAACAAAAGAGAAACAACTTAACAACAAATAAATGAAATTCAAAGAATTAGGATTAAGAGAGGAGATAATAACAGCGGTTGACGAACTTGGATTTGAGGAGGCAATGCCGATACAAGAGAAATCGATTCCGTTCATTAAAAACGAGAGCAAAGACCTTGTGGCATTAGCACAGACTGGAACAGGAAAGACCGCTGCGTTCGGACTTCCGATTCTTGACAGCATAGACGAAAACGTGAGAGCGACACAGGCACTCGTGATAGCGCCTACAAGAGAGCTCTGCGTGCAGATAAGCAACGACCTGAAGAACTTCAGCAAGCACATCAAGGGCATGAAAATCGTCCCTGTTTACGGCGGCGAGAACATCATCACGCAGCTCAGACAGCTGGACGTCACTCCGCAAATCGTCGTGGCCACTCCGGGCCGACTCATCGACCTGATGAAAAGAAAGAAGGTTGACCTGAGCGGCATAAGATACCTTGTGCTGGACGAAGCTGACGAGATGCTGAACATGGGATTCAAGGAGGACATCGAGACCATACTCGAAAGCACACCCGAGAGCAGAAGGACATTCCTCTTCTCCGCCACAATGCCTAAGGACGTGGAGGAAATGTCGCGCAACTACATGGGCGAGCGAGAGCAGATAACCATAGGCACCAAGAACAGCGGCAACGAGAACGTCGAGCACGTCTATTACATGGTGCAGGCCAAGGACAGATACTTGGCGCTGAAGAGAATCGTGGACATGAACCCTGACATCTACGCCATAATATTCTGCCGTACAAGACAAGAGACACAGGAAGTGGCGGAGAAACTGATGAAGGACGGATACAACGCCGACGCGCTGCACGGCGACCTGAGCCAGGCGCAGAGAGACGCCGTGATGCAGAAGTTCAGAATCAAGCACCTGCAGATACTCGTGGCTACCGACGTGGCTGCCAGAGGACTGGACGTTAGCGACCTGACACACGTCATAAACTACAACCTGCCTGACGACATCGAGAGCTACACGCACCGAAGCGGAAGAACTGGAAGAGCCAAGAAGAAAGGAGTGTCGGTAGCCATAATCCATACCAAGGAGAAGCACAGAATCAAGAGCATAGAGAGGATTATAAAGCGAGAGTTCATAAGAAAAGAGGTGCCTAACGGAATGGACATCTGCAAGAAACAGCTGTTCCACCTGATAAACAGAATGGAGAACGTCGAGGTGAACTCTGAGCAGATAGACCCGCTGCTGCCTGAAATATTCAGCAAACTGGAATACCTTGACAAAGAGGAAATTATAAAGAAATTCGTATCTCTGGAGTTCAACCGATTCCTGGAATACTACAAGGACGCGAGAGACCTGAACGTGAAGGAGACTCCTAAGGAAGGCGGCAACGGAAACGGCGGCAAGAAGAAAAAGTCCGGACGCAAGACACGCCTGAAGATGAACCTCGGCGAGAGAGACAGAATCACGCCTAAACGCCTGCTGGGAATAATAAACGACACCGTGGGCGACAAGACCATCTCTATCAACGACATAGAGATAACACAGAGATACACATTCTTCGACGTGTTCGACGACCAGAAGGGCAAGATAATGAACGCATTCGCCGACACCGACCTCGAGATAAGCGAGGCCAAAGGCTCGAGAAGCAAAGGCGGCAACGGAAACGGCGGCGGCGAACGCAGAAGCAAGAAGAACAGAAAAGACAACGACGAGCCAAGCTCTTGGAGAAAGAAAAGAGAAAAGGAAAGAAAAGACCGCGATAAGAAGAGAAAGAAGAAATGAAAGAAAAATTATTCACAAGCAGTTACATAGCCGCTTGTATAACAAATTTTTTCTATCAATTCGCACTGTACTCGCTGGTTCCGATACTGGCGCTGTATCTGATTGACACGTTCCAGAGCGACAGAACCGAAGTCGGACTCGTGCTGGCATGCTACGCCGTGAGCACGCTGCTGATAAGGCCTTTCTGCGGACATCTGCTCGACATAGCCGACAGGAAGAAAACCTACATGATAGCGCTGGTGTGCTTCACGATTATCTTCGCCGGCTACCCCATCGCATCGGCCATAGCCCTGTTCGCGCTGCTGAGAGTGGCTCACGGACTAGCGCTCGGCTTCCTCGCCGTGTCTGCCAACACCATCGTCATAGACATAACGCCGTCGTCGAGAAGAGGCGAAGGCATCGGCTACTACGGCATAATGAACAACCTCGCCATGGCCATCGGTCCGGCGACTGCCGTCTATGTGCAACAGCAGTTCGGCTACAGCCAAGTGTTCAACATGGCGCTGGCGAGCAGCTGCATAGCCATGGCGTGCGGATTCTTCGTAAAGACGAAAAAGAAGAAAGCCGCAGTGCCGCAAGCCGTGACCGAACAGCCGGCAAGCGAGTACAACAGGAAGTTCCTCGTGTCGCTCGACCGCTTCATACTCATCAAAGGACTGCCGGCAGGATTCAACCTCTTCCTGCTCGCCATCCCATACGGCATGATAACCACATTCATCGCCCTGTACTCCGAGGAGCTGGAGCTAGGACGAGGCACAGGACTGTTCTTCACATGCATGGCAGTAGGCATCATACTCTCCAGACTGCTCGGAGGCCGCAGCGTGGACAAAGGCCATCTGCTGGACACAGTGAAGACGGGTATCGTGATATGCGTCGCGTCAATAGCCATGCTCTCCGGCACCTACCTGTTTACCGACAGCCACACGACAACCAAGCTGATTTTCAACGCATCAGCCCTGCTCACCGGTCTGGGCTACGGACTCATATTCCCGGGCATGAACACGCTTTTCGTCAACCTCGCACGACACAACCAGAGAGGCACAGCCAGCGCTACATACATGACCACATGGGACGTGGGCATCGGTCTGGGAATGCTCATGGGCGGCTACATAGGCGACATGAGCAACTACTCCGTCGTGTTCCTCATAGGCGCGGTGTGCAACGCGATGTCGGCTCTGTTTTTTGTTTATTACACAAAGCAGCACTACATAAAGAACAAACTCGAAGGCACGAACTAACCTATGGCAACTCCAAGCAAATACAACCTGATAACGATAACCGGACCGACCGCGTGCGGCAAGACGGCTTTCGCCGTGCGGCTCGCCAAGGAGATGGACGGAGAGATAATCAGCGCGGACTCACGCCAAGTGTACCGAGGCATGGACATAGGCACAGGCAAGGACCTCGACGAGTACAGATGCGAGGACGGAACCCAGATAAGGCACCACCTCATAGACATAGTGGACGCAGGAGAGAAGTACAACCTCTACGAGTTTCAACGCGACTTCAAGAAGGCGTACAACGACATCGTAAGCCGAGGCAAGCTGCCGATAATGTGCGGAGGCACAGGGCTTTACGTCGAGAGCGCGATAAAAGGCTACGAGATAATGGAAGTGCCTGAGAACAAGGAACTAAGACAAGCGCTCGAAGGAAAAAGCCTCAAGGAACTGACACAGATACTCAGCACATACAAGAAGCTGCACAACACGACCGACGTGGACAGCTGCAAAAGAGCCATCAGAGCCATAGAGATAGAGGAATACCAGAAGACGCACAGCGTAAGCAAGACCGACGCCATAAGCATCAACAGCCTCACGATAGGAATAAACATCGACCGTGACGAACGCCGCGAGAAGATAACCCGAAGACTGAAGCAGAGGCTCGACAACGGACTGATAGAGGAAGTGGAAAGTTTGCTTAACAAAGGCATAAAAAAAGAGGACCTCATATACTACGGACTGGAATATAAATTCGTAACATTGCACGTCACTGGCGAACTGACAAGACACGAGATGGAAAGGCAGCTGGAGATTGCCATACACCAGTTCGCAAAAAGGCAGATGACGTGGTTCAGAGGCATGGAGAAAAGAGGATGCCATATAGAATGGATAGACTCAAAAATGCCGACAGACGAGAAAATAAGTCTGGTTAAAAAGATGTGGGCAGAATAAAAACATGACAAGAAAAGAAGGCACAATATGGACACTGCTGACACTGGGCGCTATGGCGCTGTCGGTGGCTATGTGCTTCCTTTTCTCCGAAAACGTCATTCACTCACACACACAATCTGTCGCTCACGAGCATTCGCATTACGAAAGCCACGCCGGCAGCGACTTGGAGTTCGACTGCTCCGCCCCTTCGCAAGAACTGCAATCAAGAGCCAGGTCGAGAGTCAATCCCGTAAGAATATCGCCGCAGAACGCGCCTACATACGCCAACACAAGCTCGGCAATATGCAAGTCGGAAATTCTGTATAACAAAAGAACAAGAAACAGCATACGCAATCCCAAGCCAAGAATCAAATGGCTGATGGCGAAAAGGACAATGCTATACCCTTTCCACAGTTTCTTGTAACACCCCGCCAAAATATCACAAACCCTTAAAAGGACACAGCAAACACTGCGTCCACTCCCGTCATATACCAAACAAAACAAATCAATCTAAAAAAGAGACATAACAATCATGGATATAACTTGCACAATCATAGGAATAATAGTATTAGCGGCATTCATAGTGCCTTTCATCTTGCTTCACATAAAGAAAAACAACGAGAAAAAGACGCTCCGCGACTTCTGCGACGAGAATGACATCACCGTCGCCGAGCAAGAGACGGTCAACCACTACACAATCGTGCTGGACCGCGAGCACAGAAAATTCGTGAGAGCCGACGTTAAAGGCGGCAGCATCAACTCCGTCATCATCGACATAGAGCCGGGCTGCCAATGCGACGTGGATGGCGACGAGACGTCGGGCGTATCGCTGAGGATAGGGAGCAAAAAGGTAAGGCTCACCTCAGCCGACGACGGCATCCAGACCAACAAGGAAGCGCTGCACACAGCCGAAGTCTGGAAAAAGAAAATGAACGAAATGAAGTAAAGAAAATGTAAATCACACTTTTTTACAGATTTTTCTAACCTAAAAAGGCGGAGCATTTAAATGTTTCCGTCTTTTTTGTTAAATTCGCAAAATCAAGAAAAAACACCCATACGACACATGGACGCACTGCCTTCATTGATTTCGGATCTTGCCATAATCCTTATGGCGGCAGGCATCATCACCATAATTTTTAAAAAAATCAATCAGCCCGTAGTCCTTGGCTACATTCTGGCTGGAATCATAGCCGGTCCGTCGCTCAACTTCCTGCACGTGACCGACACCGAGAACATAAAGACGTGGGCGGACATAGGCGTAATATTCCTTCTGTTCTCCATCGGTCTGGACTTCTCGTTCAAGAAGCTGATGAAGATGGGCGGTACGGTGTTCATCACAGCCTTCACTGTCATTCTGGGCATGATGTCCATAGGCTACTTCACCGGCAAGCTCATCGGCTGGGACCACACCACGAGCCTTTTCCTTGGCGGCATGGTGTCCATGTCATCCACGACGATCATCATAAAGACCTACGAGGACCTCGGCGTCAGGAAGCAGCAGTTCGCCGGACTCGTGATAGGCATGCTCATCGTGGAAGACCTCTTCGCCGTGATTCTCATGGTGCTGCTATCGACGCTCGCCATCAGTTCCGATTTCTCCGGCGAGGATTTGATATACAACATTTTAAGGCTGTTCATGTTCATTCTGATATGGTTCGCCAGCGGAATATACATACTGCCTACGCTGCTCAAGAAAGTGCGCAAGTGGCTCAACGAGGAGACGCTGCTGATAGTGAGCGTGGCGCTGTGTCTGACCATGGTGCTGATAGCCACTCACACAGGATTCTCGTCGGCGCTCGGAGCGTTCGTCATGGGCTCGCTGCTGTCGGAGACCATTGAGTCCGAGAGAATGGAGAAGGTGACCAAGCCGCTCAAGGACCTCTTCGGAGCGATATTCTTCGTGTCGGTCGGCATGATGATAAACCCATCGACACTCGCAAGCAACCTCCTGCCTATCATACTGATAACTCTGGCAGTGATGGGCGGACAGATATTCTTCGGCACGATGGGAATGCTCTTCAGCGGTCAGCCATTGAAGACCGGCATACAAGCAGGATTCTCGCTGGCACAAGTGGGCGAGTTCGCGTTCATCATAGCGCAGCTGGGCGTAAACCTCAGAGTGACATCCGAAAGCCTCTACCCTACCATCGTGGCGGTATCCGTCATCACGACATTCTTCACTCCGTTCCTCATCAAGGCGTCGCCTAAGGCATACAAGAAGTTCACCGAGAAATGTCCGCCGAAGTTAATGAGCTACATCGAGAAGCTCTCGTTCAATCCGCAGCTGGGCAACTCCGGCATCAAGGGCAGCCTGTTCAAGTCGCTCGCGTCGGTCATGGTGTTCTATATCACCATCATTGTGTTCATCATCGTCCTGGGACTGAACTACATAGTGCCGATATTCGACAACATGATAGCCAACGAATATTTGGCCAAGAGCCTGGAGGCGCTGATTATCATAGCCGCCATGTCGCCGTTCATGAGGGCGATTATCGTCAAGAAGAACAAGACGATAAAGAGGCTGCTGACCGAAAGAGACATGAACAAGGGTATACTGGTGGGACTGATAATCCTGAGAGTGTTCGTCTGCGTGGTGATGACGGTGTTCGTGCTGAGCAGCATATTCAAGACAGGATATGTGATAATGACGCTCATAGCCTTAGCCATAATCGCGTTCATAATGCTGAGCAAGACGCTCAAACGCCAGTCCATAGCCATGGAGAAGCACTTCATAAGCAACCTGAACGAGAAGGAGGCGCAGAAGGAGAACGCGAGGACGATAAAGACCGACGTGGAGCGAGACCTGCTGTCGAGAAACATGCACCTCGCCGAGTTCGAAGTGTCGCCCGAGAGCCCTAACATCGGCATGGCGCTCAGAGACATACACATGAGGGAGAAATACGGAGTGAACATCGTGAGCATAAAACGAGGCACGAGACAGATAAACATACCGAGCGGCGACGAACAGCTGTTCCCGTACGACAAGATAATCGTAGTGGGCACTGACAAGCAGCTCGACGACTTCGACAACACCATATCAAAGCAGAGGTACATGACCGAGCAGGAGGAAGAGGCAGGCGACGTGACACTGGAGCAGATGCAGATCTCCGAGACCTCGGCACTGATAGGCAAGACGATAAAGAACTCCTATCTCCGCGACAAATACAACTGCATGATAGTGGGAATAGAAAGAGAGGGCGAGACACTCGTGAACCCGGGTGTGAACGTAAGCTTCATGAGCGGCGACATACTGAGCCTCGTGGGCGAGAAAGAAAAGATTGAGACGCTGGCGCAGGATTACAAATAAGCCACGGCAGCGCAAGACATAAAGACAAACAACTGAAAAACAAGACAGAGACCAATGAGAATAACACTTAAGACACTGACACTGACGATTGGCGCCGTCCTGGCGCTCGAGACCGGACTGTGTGCGGCGACGAGAGGAATTGACATAAACAAGAAGACATACCCAGTGACGGGAATCGACGTCAGCCAATACTGCGGCGAAATCGACTTCAAGAAGGTGGTAAACAACAAGAAGACCGACATCGACTTCATATACATGAGAGCGTCGCTCGGCAAGGAGACCACCGACACGCAGTTCGAGACCTACTACAAGGACGCAAAGAAGCACAATGTGCCTATCGGGGTTTACCACTTCTTCAAATTCAAGGACGGAGGCACTGTGCAGGCGCAGAACTTCCTGAACGCCATCAAGAACAAGGAATTCGAGCTGCCTTTGGTCATCGACATCGAGGAATGGGGCAACAAGGGCAAATGGAACCCGACAACAATTATCGCCAACATCAGAGCGTTCATTAAAACCGTAAGAAAACACAGAAACGAGGAAATCATAATCTACTCTAACAGAAATACTTATAACAAATACATAAGAGAATACTTCCCAAAGGAGAAGCTGTGGATATGCAGTTTCAAGGACCCGGACGAATTCTCCATCAAATGGCAATTCTGGCAGCACAGCCACATGGGCAGAGTGAGCGGAATAGACCACGACATAGACATAAACACATTCAACGGCAACAAGGAGGAGTGGGCTGCCTTCCTCAAGGAATTCAAGGATTTAAAAGAAAAGAAGAGAAAGGAAAGGAACAGCAGAAGATAAATTCATAAAAATCTCTCCCCCACAACTACCCGACCCCTCACCACGACTAACACACAATTAACTAAATAACTATCCCAAAATGAACCAGAACACAGGGCAGATTGAAGAATGGATAACAAGCATGGGCATCAAGAATGCCACCATCGCAAGCGCCAAGGACAGCGATGAATTAGTAATCAACGTGGACGGAAGCGTTGACCTGCACGGCAAGCTGGACGGCAATGAACTGCCGGAGTACATCCAATTCGGCACAATAAAGGGCACATTCGACATTTCCGACAACAAGATGACATCGCTCCGAGGATGCCCCAAGGAAGTCACTGGAGTATTCATCTGCGACGGCAACGACATCAAGGACTATCTGGTGGACGGCAACCTGAGTTTCCCGCAGAACACAGGACGGATAAACTTCGGACACTTCCAAGTCTATAACTTCGACGCGAAAGCGCCATTCGACAAGCTCACCGTGGAGCAGAAGCGATTCGCCGAGAAACTCTGGGCTACAGGCGAGACGCTATTCCTGAAGCAGGACGACCGCATGGCGCACAAAATGCCCATCTTCCTCGTGTCGGCAGAGACTCTCGACCAGTACCTGCTGAGCAACAATCCGCAGAAAATGAACATCAACGGCGAGAGAGTCGATTTCATACCCGGCAAGCAGAACTGCTCATGCTACTGCCACCCCTTCACCAGCCACAAGGACACCATCATAGGGCTCAAGCAGCCGTTCGTGCTGCTGTGCTTAGAGAGAATCAGGGAGAACGCCGCCAACGACGACGAGTACAAATGGCTCATTGGCAAATACATAACCTGTGAATTCGCCCACGCGCAGATGGACCAATCGACCTACAGGCCTATCGACGACTTCTACAAATGGGTGGAGGACCCGCTCGCCAACATGATTTGCCTGCAATGCTTCTGGGCATACGACAAAGGCGAGATTTTCGAGTTCATCAAACAGACCATACTCAACGAGCCGGACAACCAGAGGCTCGGATGGGAGTA
>CAMHCZ010000037.1 GCA_946183755.1 uncultured bacterium
GTCTGTACAGAATTGATTTTTTGTAGAGACGCCACAATGTGACGTCTGTACAATTTATCGCGTCTGTACAGAAAATTCGTTGGTTATGCGTGGGTTAGACGGTGCTTGCACCGTCTCTACGATTGATGCGTTTTGCAGATGTATTCATAAAAAACAACCCCAAAAGTTTTCCGACTTTTGGGGTTCGCTATTATATATGAATCACCTTCTTACAACAAATTGGCAGCCAGCTCAGAGAGGTAGCTTCGCTCACCCTTGACGAGGTTGACGTGGGCGAAGATGTCCTGACCCTTCATGCGGTCGATCATATAGACCAGACCGTTGGACTGGATGTCGAGGTAAGGCGAGTCAATCTGCTGAATGTCGCCCGTGAAGACGATTTTCGTGCCTTCGCCGGCACGTGTTATGATGGTCTTAATCTCGTGCGGAGTCAGGTTCTGAGCCTCATCCACGATGAAGAACGTGTCGCCGAGCGAGCGTCCGCGGATGTAGGCGAGCGCCTCAATGACGAGCCTCTTGTCGCGCTGCATCTCCTCGATGATGCGCACCTCCTTGCCTTGGTAGTTGACGTTGCTCTTTATCACGTTCAGGTTGTCGAAGAGCGGCTGCATGTACGGAGTTATCTTCTCGGCTGCGTCGCCCGGCAGGAATCCGAGGTCCTTGTTGCCCAACGCCACGATAGGACGCGAGAGCAGCACCTGTTTGTACTCCTCGTTCTTGGCGAGTGCGGCTGCCAGAGCCAGGAGTGTCTTTCCTGTTCCCGACTTTCCGGTTATCGCCACGAGCTTTATGTCGTCGTCCAGAAGCACGTTCATGGCGAAAGCCTGCTCGGCGTTGCGCGGCTCGATGCCGAACGCTCTGACCTTCTCCACACGCTGTATCTTGCCTGTTATGGAGTTGTTGCGGCACATGACGCTGGCGTTGGCGCTCTTGAGCAGGAAGCACTCGTTGTTGCCGAGTTCAGGCAGGTCAACATCGCTCACAGAGATGCCCTCGTTGCTGGCGTATAGACTGTCAACCAGTTCCACAGGCGCGTTATTGATAGTGCGGTACTCCTGCTGGAATATGTCCATGTTGGTCACCTTGTCGGTGGTGTAGTCCTCGGTGAGTATGCCTAAGGACTTCGCCTTCATTCTCAGGTTTATGTCCTTGGTTATGAGTACGGTCTTCTCCTTGCTCTTCTTTGTCAAGTTGAGCGCCACGGCGAGGATTCTATGGTCCGGGATGCGCTCGGAGAACGCCTTAGCCAGTTCCTCGGGATAAGACTCCTCGGTCACGATGAAGAGCTTGCCCTTGCCTTCGCCCAGACTCACACCGTCCTTGAACAAATGGCTGTCGGCTATCTGGTCAATCTCGCGTGCGAACTCGCGAGCGTTGAAGTTTATGTCCTGGCTGCCTTTCTTGAACTTGTCCAGTTCCTCCAGTACAACTATAGGAATATAAATGTCGTTTTCTTCAAAATTGTGAATACTTTTGTAGTCGTGCAGCAAGACATTAGTGTCCAGCACAAAATTTTTCTTTGCTCCCATAGCTTAATAACATTAAACGGGTTCAACAATTCTTATTGACAACGACAAGAGAAACCGCACTTCTCCGATTCCGCTTGCGTGGTATGTAAAGTTAATTATAAAATCAATATGATAAGCCGCCCTGTTTATGTTTTATGAAATAAAAAGAACAATTCACATAAACTGATGAACTACGAAGAGACACTCGATTTTCTTTACAACTGCTACCCTGTCTTCGAAAGCCAAGGACAATCGGCCTACAAGCCAGGGCTTTACAACACCGAACGCATAGACGAGCTGCTCGGACACCCGCACCAGCGCTACAAGACCATACACGTGGCAGGCACCAACGGCAAAGGCAGCGTCAGCCACCTGATAGCATCGACACTGCAAAAGAGCGGACTGAAGACAGGACTATACACATCGCCGCACATAGCCGACTTCGGCGAGAGAATAAGAGTGAACGGCGAGAAGATTGACCGCCAGTATGTGATAGACTTCGTGGAGAAGCACAAGGACGAACTGAAGGAGATTCATCCGTCGTTCTTCGAATTCACCATGGAGATGGCGTTCCAGTACTTCGCCGATGAGCAAGTGGACGTGGCTGTGATAGAAGTGGGACTGGGCGGACGGCTCGACTCCACCAACATCATAACGCCCGACCTGAGCGTGATAACCAACATAAGCTTAGACCACACTAACCTGCTGGGCGACACGCTGGAACAGATAGCCGCAGAGAAAGCCGGCATAATAAAAAAAGGCGTGCCTGTAGTGATAGGCGAGAGAGTGAGCGACGGCGTGGCTAAGGTGTTCGAGGACAAAGCCAAGGAGATGGGCGCGCCGATATTCTTCGCCGAGGACTGCTTCAGCGCCGCCAAGAATGCCAGCAACACTCCTGTGAACAACTCGTTCGACGTGACTGCCAAGGAAGGCAATCCGATAGGCACCGACAGCCGCTACATAAACATAACCAACGAACTGAACGGCGAATACCAGCAGAAAAACACCGTGACTGCACTGACCGCCATCGAAGCGCTTATTAAGCAAGGCTACGGCATAAAAAAGAAGCATATCATTGACGGATTTGCCACGATATGCCAGACGACCGGACTGATAGGCAGATGGCAGAAAATAGCCGAGAAGCCAGACGTGATATGCGACATGGGACACAACGAAGGCGCCATAAGGTGCATAACCCAGCAACTGGCGCACACACAGAAAAAGGCGCTGAGAGTGGTGTTCGGCATGGTGAAGGACAAGGACGTGGACACGGTACTCGGACTGATGCCCAAAGACGCCACCTACTACTTCTGCAACGCACCGACGCAAAGAGCCCTGCCTGCCGACGAGATAAAAGCCAAAGGCGAGGCGCACGGACTGCACGGCGACGCCTTCCCCACCCCACTGGACGCGCTCAGACAAGCGCGACAGGACGCCGACGAGCGAGACCTGATTTTCGTGGGCGGCAGCGCATACATACTTGCCGAAATCATAGGCAAAGCATAAAAGCAAGAGAGAGATTATTGATTATCTTTGCAACTCGAAAACAAGAATAAAGAAAAAATGTCAAACGTAAGAGTAAGATTCGCGCCAAGTCCAACTGGCGCACTGCATATCGGAGGAGTGAGAACTGCCCTCTACAACTACCTGTTCGCAAGACAGAACGGAGGCAAGATGCTGCTACGTATCGAGGACACCGACAGCAACAGATTCGTGCCAGGAGCCGAGGAGTACATCATCGAGTCTCTCAAATGGCTCGGAATCGAGATTGACGAAGGCGTGGGAGTAGGCGGAGAGCATGCCCCTTACCGCCAGAGCGAGAGAAAGGACATATACAGAAAGTATGTGGACCAGCTGCTGAACGACGGCAAGGCTTACATCGCCTTCGACACACCAGAACAGCTCGAGGCCAAGAGAAACGAGATAAAGAACTTCCAATACGACGCCACAACAAGAGGCATGATGACCAACTCGCTGACTCTGGACGCCGAAGAAGTGAAAAGCAGAATCGCCAACGGAGACAACTACGTTGTGAGAATAAAGATTGAGCCGGGCGAGGAAGTCGAGGTCGATGACCTGATAAGAGGCAAAGTCGTAATCAACTCAAGCATCATAGACGACAAGGTGCTGTACAAGTCGGCAGACAACCTGCCAACATACCACCTCGCCAACATCGTGGACGACCACTTGATGGAAATAACCCATGTGATAAGAGGCGAGGAATGGCTTCCTTCGGCACCGCTGCATGTGCTGCTGTACAGATTCCTCGGATGGGCAGACACAATGCCACGTTTCGCTCACCTGCCGCTGCTGCTCAAGCCACAGGGCAACGGAAAACTCAGCAAGAGAGACGGCGACAAGCTCGGATTCCCTGTGTTCCCGCTCGAATGGACCGACCCTAAGACCGGCGAGAAGAGCAAGGGCTACAGAGAGGAAGGCTATCTGCCTGAGGCTGTCATCAACATCCTTGCACTGCTGGGATGGCATCCAAGCAGCGACCAGGAGATGTTCACCATGGACGAGCTGATAAAGGAGTTCAGCCTTGACAGAGTGAGCAAGTCCGGAGCGAAGTTCGACTTCGAGAAGGGCAAGTGGTTCAACCACCAGTATCTGGAAAAGAAGGACAACAACGACCTCGCCGTTTACCTCAAGAAAGAGCTTGACGCAAGAGGCATAAAGGCAACTGACGAGAACATAGCCAAAGCCGCAGGCCACGCCAAGGCGAGAGCCAACTTCGCAAACGAGCTTTGGGAGCAGGCTTCGTTCTTCTTCATCGCGCCAGAAAGCTACGACGAGAAGACTGCCAAGAAGCGCTGGAAAGCCGAGACTCCTGAGATAATGAGCCAGCTTTACACTGTGTTCGAGGGCATCGAGGATTTCTCGCTCGAGAACACCGAGAAAATCGTGACCAAGTGGATCGAGGAGAAAGGCTACGGCATGGGCGCAGTGATGAATCCTCTGAGACTTGCGCTCGTGGGCGAATCCAAAGGTCCGCACATGTTCGACATAACCGAGATTCTCGGCAAGGAAGAGACACTAAGAAGACTCAAGAAAGCTATCGAGGTTATTCCAGTAAGCGAATAAGACGCAAGGAATATATAACAAGAAAGGTCGGCAAATGCCGGCCTTTTATTTTATACTCATCCGGTCATTGAGCATTCGATTGCTGAGTTTTTCGGTCACTGAGCGCAGCCGAAGTGCCGAAGAGATTTAAAAATGTCCGTCGATGTCGGAATCGGACAAGACTACAATAATGACCTTGCCGTCAGGCGTGTTGTTGCAGTTGGAGCACACGAACAGCGACGACACAAGCTCGTTCATCTCTCGCTGCGACAGCTGTTTGCCATAAGCCACCGCATTCGCCTTGGACAGCGACAGAGCCATGTTGCGCCTGACTGCGTCCATGTCCAAACTGCCGCCCTGAGCCACGTCGCTCACAATGTCCTTGACCACGTCGGACGGTCTGTCGCTGCTCATGCCTTCGGGCTGAGCCGTCACGCGATAGGTGTTCTTACCGAACGGCTCTATGCCAAAGCCCATCTTCTGCAAGTCCGGCATTATCTTCTCGAGCACTGCCGAAAGGTCGGCCGGGAGTTCCACGATCTCCGGGAACATCATTTGCTGCGAGGCCACCGCACTGCCTGAGAACGAACTCATGTATTTGTCGTAAAGCACACGCTGATGGGCTCTGTGCTGGTCGATGAGCATCAGTCCGGACTTTACGGTCGTAACAATGTATTTGCCGCGGAACTGAAGGAACTCGGAGTTCTCCGCCATCGGCTTCGCTACGACGTCTTCGGTCACTTCCGGTTCGATGCCGAGTTTCATCTGTGTGGCGTCGTCGCTTCTGCCCTGCTTCTCGAAGCCCTTGTAAAGCGCCTCCCAATCCATCGCACCGCTACGGTAAGACCTTTTCTGCACCGACGTGTCGGCAAACGGATTGTATGACGACGACGCGCCTGTCGATGGCTTCTTCACTTCTGCGCCTGGCTTCAGCACTGGGATTTCCACCGACGGATCGGCGTGCTCGAAGTCTATGTCAGGCACGACATTGAACTTGCCGAGCGCCTCACGCACCGAAGCCTGGATTATCGACCAGATGGTCTTCTCGTTCTCGAACTTGACCTCGATTTTCTGCGGATGTATGTTGACATCAAGCGTCTTAGGGTCAACCTGAAGGAATATGTAAAAGCCGGGATAAGTGCCGGCCGGCAACATTCTGTCATAAGCCTGAAGCACCGCCTTGTTGAACGAAGGGTGCCACATAAAACGCCCGTTGACGAAGAAGTACTGGTTGGCTGACGTCTTGGTCGCCGACTCAGGACGACAGACGTAGCCCGAAATTTTGACCACGTCGGTCTCTATATCGACAGGCAGAAGCTGTGTCTTGAGCTTCTTACCGAACACATCGACTATCCTCTGCGCCTGGTTTGACGCCGCATAGTTGCTCATCTCCACGTCGTTGTGGAAGAGCGAGAAGCTCACGTTAGGATAGACCAGGGCTATGCGGTTGAACACCGTGATGATATGTCCGAACTCTGTAGCGTCGCTCTTTAGGAAACGACGACGAGCCGGAGTATTGAAAAACAGGTTCTTGACAGCGAACGACGAGCCGACAGCGCAAGCCACAGGCTCCTGAGTCACGAACTTCGAGCCTTCTATCTGCAGAAACACGCCCATCTCGTCGCCCTCGCGGCGCGTACGCAGGTCAATCTGCGCTATGGCGGCTATGGATGCAAGCGCCTCGCCACGGAAACCCATCGTCTGAAGCGAGTAAAGGTCGGCGGCGGAGCTTATCTTCGATGTGGCATGGCGCTCAAAAGCCATGCGCGCGTCGGTCTCGGACATGCCTTTGCCATTGTCCACCACCTGTATGAGTGTCTTTCCCGAATCCTTTATTATGACTGCGATGTCGGTCGCTCCTGCGTCTATGGAGTTTTCCACAAGCTCCTTGACGACCGACGACGGACGATCCACGACCTCGCCTGCCGCTATCTGGTTGGCGACTGAGTCGGGTAACAAATGTATAATGTCAGTCATAATAGTCTCGGAAACGTTTTATTTAAAAGTACAGAGATATAATCTGCCCTCCGTTGAAGTAGATGAACAGACCTATCAGCACAAGAATGAACAGCAGAAACAGCAGTTTGACAATCTCTTTGTGATTCCTGGCTATGCGCGAGAACACATCGTCGCGCTCGCCATAGTGACGGAACGAGCCTCGCTTGATTTTAGTGCGGAACTCGCCGTCGGCGCTCTGCTGACCTTCTGCTTCGCGCTCGCGCTTCTCACGCTCTTCCTTCTCCGGGTCCCAGTAGATGGGCACGTGCTTGTAGCCACGAGGCTTCTGTATGCCGAAATTCAATAATCCCATGATTCAAAGGCTGTTAAATATACTTACCGTTGAACTTCACAGACACGTCGTTGACGAACTGGCGGATTTTCTGCTCGTCGGCCTTGCGGCAGATAAGCAGCACATCGTCGTTCTCAGCCACGATATAATCCTCAAGCCCCTGAATGACAGCCAGTTTATTCTTAGGCACAGCCACAACGTTGTCCTTTGCGTCGTAGTACTCCACGATGCCGCGCATAGTCACGTTGTTGCCATGGTCCTTTGGCGATATGTCGAACAGCGAGCCCCATGTGCCGAGGTCGGACCATCCGAAGTCGGAGCAAAGCACATTGACGTTCGACGCCTTCTCCAGAACGCCGTAGTCTATCGAGATATTCTCGCACGAAGGGTAAATCTCGTTTATGAAGCTGTCCTCCTTGTCTGTGCCGTAAACGTCCTTGCCGCCGTCGAAGCGCGCCGCGATGTCGGGCAGCAGTTCATGGAATGCGTTGTCGATGGCTTGCAGATTCCAGAGGAAAATGCCGGAGTTCCAGAAGAACTCGCCGCTCTCGAAGAACACTTTAGCAAGCTCAAGGTTTGGCTTCTCTGTGAATGTCTTCACTTTGCGCAACGAGCCGTCGCCATCGGCTATCTGAATGTATCCGTAGCCGGTCTCCGGACGGCTTGGCTTGATGCCGAGCGTCAGCAGAGCGTCGTTCTGCTCCACGAAGTCGAGCCCCTGGCGTATAGTCTCGAGGAAATTAACCTCGTTGAGTATCAGGTGGTCGGACGGAGCGACGATGATGTTCGCCTTGTCAGTCTTCGCCTTAATGCGGCTGACTGCGTAATAGATACATGGCGCGGTGTTGCGTCTCATAGGCTCCAGAAGCACCTGCTCAGGCTTCAGTTCCGGCAGCTGCTCAAGTATCAGGTCCTTGTACTGGCGGTTCGATACGATAAGAATATTCTCGACAGGCACTACCTGACGGAAACGGTCGAATGTGAGCTGTATGAGCGAACGGCCTGTGCCGAAGAAGTCGAGAAACTGCTTAGGACGGCTGTTCTTGCTGTAAGGCCAGAAGCGAGCACCGATGCCGCCTGCCATTATCACGCAATAATTATTGTTTGTGTTCATTATTTATGATGTTGTTTTAGTTTTCTATGCCGAATATTTTACGAAAATAAGGAATTATGCGATGAGAAACAAGAACAACGCAAAAAACAAAGCAAACAAAAAGCCCCGCCGACTAAGCGAGGCTAACGAGGAATATACGGGGAGAAAACATCAATTATTCTCCGTCACGATGTCTTTTCGAGAAATCACGGTATTTCTCAAGATAAGGCGCACGGACACGTCTATCTGTCACTGGAGCCGTGTCAACAGACGACGGAGCGTCATCGCTATAGTTGTTGCCATAGCCACGAGAACCGCCCGTGTATCCATATCCACCGCCGCCTACAGCCCTGCTTCCGTACGAAGCAGCCTCAGCCTCTCTGGACTGTCTTGCTGCCTTGGTCGTATAGTCCACACGGTGCAGATTCAACTTAGGACTGCCCTTCTTGTTGCCATAAGACACGCCGTCCATCTCATACTGATAGAAATTCTTGACTTTCGCACCATAAGCCCTGACCTCGGTCTTGTAATTGCTGACCAGTCCGAAAAGGAATTTTCTTTTGGTGTTCTTGTAATTAGGACAAAGCACCATATCTACGTCCTGATTTTCAGTTGCCTTATAAAGAGCTGACGACTGAACTCTTTTAGTTCTTCTACCCACGAACTTGCTTACAAAGCCGGACATACTTTCGTCCACAGGGACCTCGACGAACTTATTGTCGCCGGACACACGGAAGAAAAGGAAGTACCACGAAGAAGACTTTCCGCTTATCTCCCTCACATTCTCAAGGTCGAGCCTGCCACCCACTGGATCTATCATCACATCGGAATAAACCTGATTTGCTACAGTATTGGTTTTAGTGTATGTCGTGCAGCTGTTCATCGCGCATGCCGACAAAACAAACAATGAATACGCTATGATTTTTTTCATGCTATTTTCTTAATACATTACCCTACTCTTTGGTCTGGATTTTCGGTGACTCCGCAGTTCCAAAAGAAATTTCATAACATGGAGAGTACAAGCACAAAAAAAACGTGGAACTTATAATGCTGTCATATCTGAATCTTTGAGGTTCTCGACTACCTAATCCACCAAATACAACAACAATAAAAGCCCACGCATAGCGTGAGCGTCTATGAAGCATGCTCTTGGTGAATTGTGAAATTGTCGAGATTTCAAAGATTCAAGATCTGCTATTAAACGCTTTTTTCTATATGTCCTTAAAGTGCGCGTACCAAATTAACACGCTGTTATTTCATAGGCTATAATGGTTTAGTTTGTTTATGGATACAAATATACCAAATGCAATTGCATTACAATAATCAACTTTAATTTTTTAGATAGTTTTCCTCACGCCTGCGCCGATACTTAACTACGAGGAATATGCCGATGCCCAACGGTATCAGCGCCACGACGATAATAATCAGCGCGAAGAAGCCGCCGAATATCGTAGCGAAACCGCCTTGCCTCAGGAGCGGACGCGGATACTTAGCCTCTATCACCGAATCCGGCACTCCGGCATCGTAGAGCGAGTCTATCTCCTCCAAATGAGTGTTGTATTCCGCCCACTGCTTCCGATTCTCCTCGCCGGCTTCCTTGTCGGCCGAGTAGCATGTGAACGCGATAAACAACGCTATCACGATAGCCAGCGCGCCCACTACGCTAAGCGCGCATCCGCAGCCTCTGAATATGCCTTCCTTGTTCGCCATAACGTTTTATCTGTAAGCCGAGTTCATCTCCTGACGCGATATGTCAATCTTGCGGTTCACCACACGAGGCGTGTCGTTGAGCGAATGTGCGAACAGCCAGTCGTAGGTCTTCTTCAGATAGAAGAATCGTGCGAGATAGCCGTGGTTAGCGCCCGAAATCCAGTCGTAGCGCAGCAATGAGTCTGCTTTGTTGCCCTTCAGATAGTTCACCACCTCACGCGACTTCGACAGAGCCACTGCCCTGTCCGCTGTGCCGTGCATCACCCAAAGCGGCACTTTCGACAGTCCGGCAGGACACTTCACTGAGCATCCGCCGCACAACGCCATGGCTGCCGCCACCTTGTCCGGATAGGCGTTCACGAAGTCCAGCGTGCCGTATCCGCCTAAGCTCATGCCTATTACATATACTCGCGACGTATCGACGCTGTAGTTATGCTCCACCCACTCTATCACGTCGTTCACCTTCGATGGCCGCCACGCCCCGCCGGGATTCTGCGGCGCCACGACGATGGCAGGAATCTTCATGCCACGTTCCACGGCGTTCAGCACACCGTAGCGACGCACACGCTCTATATTGGTCCCGCAGAGGCTCGCCCCGTGCAGAAATACGACCAGCGGCTTGGTTACTGTGTCGGACTTGACTGTCGGAGTGGACACGAAAAAGTCATAACCTCCGTTTATTACTCCTTTGTACACTTTTACTTCTGAAGCAGAGCAGAAAACTGAAAGCTGACACGCGATCAGCAATAGAGAGAATACATATTTATTCATCACAATGGTTTGTTCTAAACTCAAAACAAAATTAATAAAAATGAACGGGCTAAAATTGGATATATTCAAAAAAGTCTTACATTTGCACTCGCAAATACGCCATGCCCAGATGGCGGAATCGGTAGACGCGCTGGTCTCAAACACCAGTGGAGCAATCCATCCCGGTTCGATCCCGGGTCTGGGTACTAAGAAAATCCCTAACAACGAGAAGCTGTTAGGGATTTCTGTTTTTATACAAATACCGCATAATGTTCAACAACATCTATCTACAGCGGACAACATTAACCGAAAAAAAGTAACTTTGTGTTTAAATGACTAAAAAATAAACGGCATGGAAAACACGAAGCATCTAATCATTACCATAAACCGACTGAACGGCAGCGGCGGCAGGTCACTGGGACAGGCGCTCGCCGAACGACTCGGCATTGCGTTCCTGGACAAACAGATACTCGACGACGCAGCCAAGGAACTGGGCGTGACACGCGACGACGTGAACAACCTGATGGAACGCAAGCCACGCTGGTGGGACGACTTCCTGCACTTCTACAGCAACGCGCCTATCGGCGATGTGCGCGACGAACGGGAGGTGACCGCGAGAAACGTGTACCAGACGCAGTGCAACATAATGAAGGAGCTGGCAGCAGAAGGGCCGTGCGTCATCGTGGGACGAGGCGCTTTCGAGGTCTTCAGGGAATACCCTAACACGCTGCGTGTCTTCATCCACGCTTCCGAGAACTTCCGCATAAACAGGCTGAAAGAAAAGAGAGGACTGAACGATGACGAAGCGCGCGAACTGCTGAAGAGAAACGACGAGATAAGAGAGAAATTCACACAGGAATACTCAGGCAAAAGCCGCTACGACGCACGCAACTACGACCTCTCGATAGACGTGGAGAAAGCCACCGTCGAGCAGACAATCAAGCTGCTGGAGTCAATAGTGAAAACAAAACTGTAGAAACACCGCACCGCACATAAAAACAAAACGGACAACCCGATGAAGGCTGTCCGTTTTTTATTGTCTATTGCGTTATCGCGCTATTCTGTCTCGTCGCTGTAGTTGTTGTCCAGCACGATGTTGAAGCGGAAGCCGGGATAGACGGCGCTCAGTGTTTTCTCGAGGTCGTTCATCAGCGCCACGGCATCAGCCACCGAGAAGTCAACCACGATGTCGAACGATATGACCTTGCGCTTGAAATCGACATAGAACCCGTGCATCGACGATATTTTGTCCACCTTCTTCACTTCCTTTATAATCTCGGCTTGCATCTTGGACGCCTCGTTGTCGCCGGTGTTTATCGCGTAAATGCCGACTGTGGCTATCACGCCGAACTTCTCGTACAGGCGCTCGGCTATGCTGCGGTCCAGCACATGAATCTCCGATGCCGTCATCGTGTCATGCACATTGACGTGCAGCGAGCCTATTATCGTGTCCGGACCATATGTGTGCATTATGACGTCGAACACGCCATGCACGCCCTCGAAGCTCAACACCTCCTTCTTCACGTTCTTGACGAACTCGCCTGCTATGCGGCTGCCCAGAAGCTCATTGATAGGCGACTTGAGCATATCGACACCGGACTTTATGATTATCACGGAAATGAGCGAGCCGAGTATGCCGTCCAAAGAAACGCCCCACACGAGCATTATGACTGCCGAGACGAGCGTGCCGAGGGTTATCACCGCGTCGAAGAGGGCATCCGAACCGCTGGCTATCAGCGAGTCGCTCTTCAGCTTCTCGCCCTTGGACTTGACGTAGCGCCCGAGGATGAGCTTCACCACTATGGCCACAATGATGACTGTCAGCGTGGCTGTCGTGTAATCCGGCGATGTCGGATCGAAAATCTTCTTAGCCGATTCGACGAGCGATGTGATACCGGTCGTAAGCACGATGACCGAGATAACGATGGCTGAGAAATACTCCACCCTGCCGTAGCCGAACGGGTGCATGCGGTCGGCTGGACGTTCCGAGAGCTTCGTTCCGATTATCGTAATGACCGACGACATGGCGTCGCTGAGGTTGTTCACTGCGTCCATCACTATGGCTATAGAGCCAGAAACTACACCCGCCAACGCCTTGAATGTCGCAAGAAAGACGTTTGCCGCTATGCCCACGACACTCGTCCTTATTATTTCACCATTTCTGTCCATATTATTATATATGATTACTCGTAACTATCCGCAAAGATATAGCGAAATGCAATCACATATCCCACAATTAAGAAATAACACTCTTATTTGTTTTTATAGAATATTATTCTACAAAACACCCATAAAACGCCTACGAATAACATTATTTTCTGATTTATGAGATTTTTTTGTTTGCAAAATGTTTCATATTTACTTTTGCATCCCGAAAATAATAAGCATACACTAACCAAAATAAATAACGAAAATGGGCAACAAACTGAAAACAAACGTGCTGGGC
>CAMHCZ010000038.1 GCA_946183755.1 uncultured bacterium
TATTATCTGACATTGCCGGTCTTTGAGGAAACCTTGAGAATCATTTCGGAACTTACGAGTGAAGGGAGCCGTGTGATTTTTGACTTTCCGGATGACTCGACTTTCTCAGAACGTCAGTCGGTGTTGAATCCGCGCGTCAAGGAACTGGCTGAGGTCACGAAGAGACTCGGAGAGCCGATGCTTCATGGCTTCTCGGTGGAGGAGATAAGAGAGGCACTGGAAAGACACTCTATGTATATCGACAGACATGAAGGACCAGAGGAAATCCAGAGGAAATATTTCTCAAACAGGAAGGACGATTTGAAAGCCTACGAGAATGTCCATTTCATTGTGGCGGAAAAGACGGTGTAGCTGATTTTCATGAAACAAAAAAAGGAAGACCGAGTGTCTTCCTTTTCTTTTAAAGGCATATCGAAATGCGTTTACTTGACTTTATAGTTAACCCATTCAATAGTCCTGATTTCACTCGGCTTGGCGAATTCCTCTTTCGCGACGCCTGTCGGCCGTACCTTTTTCACGGTGCTGGTTTCCTTCGGCCAGCCGTTGGACCAATATCTTACTGTGTGGGTGTTGGTCACTTCGATGTCCGGCCATCCGGTTGCGCCTTTGACTATGTTTTGCAGGCTGTCGACCATTTCTTTTCCTACAAGTTGCTCCATTTGTTCCCCGACTAAAGTCTGTACTGTTTCCGAAGGGATTTTTGTGGTCTGTTTTGCGTAAACCATGTAGTCGTTGTCAGTTCCGTATTTGTCGGGGCGGTCTTTTCCGCAGAAAACTTCAGTGACTCCAGTCTCGCTTTCTATGGTCGTCTTTTTCATGTCGAAAGCCCGTCCGTGGTAACCGAAAAGGAGAATCATCTCTTCGTAGAGCTTCCAAAGGTCGTTCTCAGTCTTTACTGCAGAAAGCATGTATTCTTTCATCGCTTCTTTCTTTACGATTTTTTCAAGGCTGGGCTCTTCCTTGTATATGGTTTTTATGCCTATGTCAACCAACTTCCCCCATTTTGATATGATTTCTTTACTGTTCTCTATCTTCTTCAGAGTGCCGTATTCGTCCAATACGAAAATGGGCTTCATTTTATTGGCTATCCGTTCGCCAGTCTTAGCCATCTTTATCCATCTTTTGCCAGTTTCGGTAAGGACGGAGTCGGGTGCGTAGACGTATTTGACAGGGGTGTATTCAATGCGGTAGCCTTTGTCTTCGGATGCGGAAAGAACGGACAGCTGAAATCTTGCCGTCAGATATGCGTCATACAAGGTGTCTTTCCCTATGTATTTCGGATTCTTGTGGGTGTAATCGTATATGACGGTGTCGCCCTTGTTGAAATAGGCGACTACGTTTACGGTAGAGTCTTTTGTGCTTATCTGACCATGGCAGAGTACAGCGGAAATGATTGAAAAGAAGAGCAGTAGTGATTTCTTCATCGTGATTGTTTATTTAATCCCCAATAAGGATGACGTGTTGTATGAATAACAAACGGAGATGTGTTTTGTATCTCCGTTTGTCTTTAATGTGAAACTTAATTCGGTTATTTCAAAATGGCGTCAGCCAAGGCCTCGAGCTCGGCGATGTTCGCCTCCTTCATGCGGCTCTTGATGGTGACAACCGGCTGCACGATTTCCACTTCCTTCATCTGCTCCAGCATGGCAACCATAAGCTTTCCGGCGGTTGGCGCCCATGAGCCGTTCTCTATGATTCCGACCTTGCGCTTCTGGTAAGCCTTTATCTGCAGGTGGTGCAGGAAGTCGTGCATAGGAGGGAATATGCCTGCGTCGTAGGTAGGCGCGGCGACAATGAGTTTGCCGTAGCGGAACGCGTCCTCGATGGCTTCCGCCATGTCGTCGCGGCTAAGGTCGCTTATCGCCACTTTAGGCGCGCCTTTGGCTTTGAGTATCTCAGCCAGCTTCTGCGCGGCTTCGGCTGTGCCTCCGTGTATTGACGCGTATGCCACGAACACGCCTTCTGTCTCTACGCCGTATTTGCTCCATGTGTCGTACAGACCGAGGTAGTACGAAAGGTTCTCCTTGAGTATCGGACCGTGCAGCGGACAGATTGTCTGGATGTCGAGCGCGGCGGCTTTCTTCAGCAGCGCCTGCACCTGTGTGCCGTACTTTCCGCAGATGTTGAAGTAGTAGCGGCGTGCTTCGCAAGCCCAGTCCTCGTCGGTGTCGAGCGTGCCGAACTTGCCGAATGCGTCGGCGGAGAACAGCACCTTGTCCTTTGTGTCGTATGTCACGATTACCTCTGGCCAGTGCACCATAGGCGCGCCGAAGAACTTGAGTGTGTGCGCTCCGAGCGTCAGTTCGTCGCCTTCCTTCACGACCTTGGTGCGTGAGGCGAAGTCGATGCCGTCAAAGAACTGTGGAAGCATCTTGGCGGCTATGGCAGAAGTGACTATCTGAATGTCAGGGTAAAGCGAAATCAGGTTCACTATCTCGCCGGCGTGGTCAGGCTCGAGGTGCTGCGCCACTAAGTAGTCCGGCTTGCGTCCGTTCAGCGCGGCTTGCAGATTGCTCAGCCACTCCTTGCCTTTGCGGTGGTCGGCTGTGTCCATCACCGCAATCTTCTCGTCCATTATCACGTATGAGTTGTACGCCATGCCGTTTGGCACGACATATTGGCTCTCGAATAAATCCAAATCGGCATCATCCACGCCGATGTACTTGATGTCTTTCGTTATTTCCATTTATGTATAAGTAATGTGAGTTTTTTTGAATTATAGACAAACTCAAAGCTAATGAAAAAATATCATAAATGGCTCTCGGAAGTGTTTGTTTTTCTGTTTGTAAATAAAAGGAAGAACCGCTTTCGTGGAGTATCAGCGGAGTTGTGGGGAATGCTTGTGGAGTGATGGCTGTTTTAACAGTGGCGGAAGCGATAAGTTGTTGGCGGACTATTGTCTTTTTTATAATTTTGCAAGACTTGTTAAGAAATTCATCAAGGGTTATAAATCAATCAACAAAACAATGAAAAAGGCAGTGCTAAACATTGCGATTCCGGGCGTTCTCCTTCCTTTATCGCTCGGTTCGGTTTACAATTACTCGCAGTATGCGAAGAATCTGATGGAGGCGTTCGACATCACGAAGTTCCAGGCTGACATCGGTTTCACACTGATAATATTCTTCCTCGGCATGGGCGCGGCTGCGTTCGGCCGTTTCGTCGAGAGGAATCCTAAGAGAATGGCTATCGTGTCGACTATCCTGTTCGCGCTGGGTATGTTCATGCTGTCGTTCTCGGTTTACGCCAAGTTCCTGCCGCTTTACTACATCGGCTGTTCGTTCATGGGCTGCGGAACAGGTATCGGCTATACGAGCCCGATAAAGCAGCTGCTTTCCACTTTCGCTAATCACAAAGGTTTGGCTTCGGGTCTTGCCATTACAGGTTTCGGATTGGGTAAATTCGTTGCCAGCCCGCTCATCGAGTGGCTGCTCGTCAAGTTCGAACTGCCGCTTGTGTTCCTCTTCATGGGCTTGATATTCCTTGCTTTCATGAGTTTCTCTGCGTTCCTGTTCAGGCCGAACCCAGCGTTCATGTCAACCAAGCAGACTGCCATACCTTACAAGACATTAGTGAAAGAGAAGTTCCTCACGATGGAGTATATTTCCATCTGGTTCATGTTCTTCATAAACATCACTTGCGGCCTTGCGCTCATTTCCCAGGAGAAAGGCTTGTTCCAGGCAGCTGGCTACACAGCCATAGCGATGCTTATGTCGGCTACGGCGATAGCCAATGTCGGCGGACGATTCGGCATGAGCGCCATGTCCGACAAGATAGGACGTAAGGCGGCTTACCACTGGGTCTGCAGCCTCGGTATCCTTGGCGCGTTCCTTTGCTACACTCAGGTACCTGCGCTGCTGATTGTCGGTGTGCTGTTCTGCGAGTTCGCTTATGGCGGCAACTTCTCATGCCTGCCTTCGCTCCTGGCTAAGAAGTTCGGCAACAACTGCGTGTCCACTGTCCACGCCATGACATTGTCGGGCTGGGGCATGGCTGGAATCGCAGGACCAGTGCTTGCGAACATATTCACTACCGACTGGCTTTATTTGGTCCTTGCGTTGCTTTATATGCTCGGATTCATTGGATTCACCATCTTCGTGAAGAAAGACACTCCGGAATAGAACCCGGAGCCACACACTATAAAATGCGACGCAGCGCCGTATTGTATTTAATGAATAACAAGGGCTTGCATTATTGATATGCGGCCCTTTTTTAGTTTTGGACATTAGGATAGATTTATGCTTTGCACCTTAATCGCTTTGGCTGCGGCTTGCTCTGCAGCGCCCGAGCTCCCAGCGCAGAACACGTTGTATGACCCTAATTCGGGTTATGCCGACATTGTGCTGCTTAATAGCCCCGTAAACCCCGACCGCACAGAGAAAAGCACTCCGACCTTGGACAAGATGGCGACGATTGACTTCGTGGCGCACAGCACGACCGGACTGACGCATGAGAATATGACGCAAGAGGAAATAGCCGAGCGCATATCTCCGTACGGCAGATTCGACGGCAGGCCCGGAATGCCCTACGATGAATACCGCGAGGCGATGGAGTATGTGTGGCTCAACGCGACCGATTATGCGCGCAAGCCTTCGCCGGTGGCGGTTGACATAACTAAGGCGTACCGATACAACGACCTTGTGGAGATTATGAAGGACCTGTCGTGCTACGAAGGCGTCTCGCTCTACGACATAGGCATTTCGGCAGAAGGCAGGACCATTTATGCGCTGGAGGTGGATGTGCCGTCGTCGAAGAAGAAAAGCACGGTGGTGCTGACCGGAAGCATACATTCGCGCGAGACGGCTGGAGCGATGTATTTGCTCAAGGAACTGGCGGAGCTGCTGAGCGCCGGCACGAGAGAGTCGAAGGAGGTGCTCGCGACAACGAGATTCGCTGTCGTGCCGTGCTGCAACCCCGACGGCAGAGAGGCAGTGTGCTTCGATGCGAAGAAATACACGATGTCCGACGGGCAGTACTGGAAGGCGACGACCGACGGCACCGACCTGAACCGCAATTTCCCAGGCTTGGTGTGGTCGCAGGTGGCAAGCGGCAATAAGAAGATAGCGACCGTGGCGAGCGCTCCTCGTCCAGCCAACTATCCCGGCGACCATGCCGGCTGCGCTCCGGAGACAAAGGCGCTCATGAAGTTTCTGTATTATTACATCGGCGTGGAGAAGTCACGCATCCTGATAGATTATCATCAGCAGGGCGCGCTGTCGTATTCGGGTAAGCCGTGGAGCACCGTGCGTCAGCAGACGTTGTGCAGGGATTTGACGGACAGGATGTTGTCGGTGCTGAACTCTGGCAACAGACATAAGTATATTTGGGTGAGCGAGACGCCGGACTATGGTCTTAACGGCACTGGTTCTACGCTGACCGACTACGCAAGTTCGGTGGCTTACGGAGCGAAGTTCAGTCCGGGTTTCGGCTTCTGCGTCTATGCCGACGGTAAGGATGAGTATCCGTTGTGCGCCGTCCCTCGTGCCGACGACTCGAAGTTCCGCATCGTTGAGGCTGTTCCGGGCTTCAGGACGATGACGTTCGAGATAGGCTATGGCCGTCAGTACCTCGGCTATGGTCCCGAGACGAGGCGCCTCTTGTCCGAGGAGTACAACGCGCGCCATTTCGACAGGGTTCTGTATGAGGTCGCGAAATACTGCGGTGGGTTGAGATGAGAAAATAAAAGGCAGACTGAAAAGTCTGCCTTTTTGTTTTCTTGGCAACTCTTTATTTGAATATAAATTTCTCGTTGCCAGTCACATAGACTTTGCCTTTCACTAATGCGTTCTTGTTGACTTTCCGGCCTGAAATGTCATACACATCGTTGTCGCCGTTCAGGATTGCCGAGTTCTCAGCCTCGTCAACGCTTGTCGCATTCGCGTCTGATACTTTAAATGTCGTGTTGCCTAAGTTCACCGCTTGGAATGTGGCATTGCCGCTTGAGTTCAACTTCAGATAATATGCTTTGACGATATAGTAGTTGCCGTCTATCAGGTCTGGCACTTCAAAATGATATGTCTTTGACTGTCCGGCTGGTATGGATGTCGCCACTTCGGCGCTGTTCTCATACTGGAATGTCGTCATAGTCGGATAGTTTAGGTATCGGCCTATTCTTATCTCTATCACGTCGTTATATGTCGTAGAGCCAGTGTTCTGAGCGGTGATGTCTATCTGGAGCGTAGGCGAATGGAGGACGTTCTCGCTGTTCTCTTTCACGTAGTTGGCAGAATGTGTCATGGTGAGCGATGCGTTCTGGTTCGCGGAGGCGGTAAACGTTCCTTCAGCCAATGTGGTCTCTCCTATGACTATCTTGTATGTGTTTGCGCCGACCACATTTGTTGAGAAAGTGATTGGGACAACGCCTTCTTCTTCAGGGTCTATTTCTATGATGTTTAATCCTGAAGGATACGACTTCCCGTTCAGGTATATGTAGGCGACGTCGTATGTCGAGCCTCCTTCGTTTTTGATGTTCAGCAGTGCTGTGAACGGACGGTTGGCTGGCAGGAAATCCGTAGTCTTGGTAGGGCCTAAGATCTGATGCGATTTCAGCGTGTAGCTCTTTTCTGTCTCGAAAGTCACCACTCCGTTGTTGACAACTACCTTTATGTATTTGCCCGGCATGTTGCAATATGACACTCTTTTCCATTCTCCGTCCTTCTCATACACAAAGTGCATCTTGTATTCTCCGTTGCTCACTCCGCTGCAGAAGTTGTAGAAAGTCAAACGCTCATAGCAGTCGAAATCGCTTTGCACGTCAGTGACAACGTGCTTTTCGTAAACAAGCTGGTCGTTAGAATCATATAGCGCGAATCCGAGTTCCAGATTGTTTAAGAGTTTGCCTGTGAGATTGCTGCCGTAGGCTGTGCATTTGATTTTGTTTGAAGGGCTTATCGTGTATGTGTTGTCTGACACTTCGAGCCTGATTATTGAGAAGTAGTCATCGCTTGATGGCTGTCCTTGGCCTTTCTGTATTCCTATTATGGCTGCCATTTCATTGTTATATCCGTCGGTGAAGTTGTTTGATACGGCTGTCACGTCGTCCGGGTCGAGAGCCGTCATGCTGAAGAAACCGTCTCCGACTCCTCCCCATCCCCAGTTGATGTGTATCTTGCCGCCTCTGAATCCGTCGGCTATGAATGCGTGTCCGCTGCCATTGTTGCTGCTTCCTCTCAGAATCACAGGTCTGCCGGCAGCGATTTCGTCGTGCAGCATCTGCAGCCAAGAACTTGCTGAGTAGTCGGTGCGATAGACGAATTTTAAGTTGTTGCTTAGACCGTACACTTCTTTCAAAGCGTTAGTGCCGTCGCGCAAAGTCGATGATGAGGCGTTTGGACCATACTGCATATTTATGCTTTGTCCGCAGTGTCTCATGAGTTTTGCTACCTCAAGTCCGTACTCGTTGGTGGAGTCGGCAGGGAGGTAGGTCCTCTTCAAAAGGTCGTAGTTGAGAGTGGAGGCTGACAGAGCCGGCACTGTGAATTCAGGGAATGTGCCGTAGTAATTGCTTTCCTCTGCTATTGTGTATGCGCCTACAGCCGGCAGATTTTCAATGTGGTGGTAATATAGAATCTGGGCTAAGGCAGTAGCTCCGCATCCTGTCGGACAACGGTATGGCCTCGATGTCTCTTGCGCAGTTATCATAGGACAATTCGTTTTGTACGGATAGCCTTGGTCCCACCTGGTCTGGACGAGAGGGTTTATGTCTGATAAATCCAGCGATGCTCTAAATGACACGGAAGTGGAGTCGCTCGGCTTGTAATTGTCAAGCATCAGTTGCATAAATGGAGGCAAGTCTCCTTCTTGCAGATTTCCGTTCTCGCCTTTGGCTATCTCCTTTCCGTTGGCGTCTATTATTATCCATCCTTCTTTGTCTTGAGCATTGAAGACCTCGTATCTTTCGTTGCCCCAAGCTTCAGTTACGTCCTCGCCTAACAGTTTGCTGGCTTCGTCTTTGAGTGCAGCAGAGGCGTGTGTCAATGTCGTGCTCGCAATCAGAGCTGCTGTTATTCCTAATTTGCCTATGTTCATAATATTTGCAGTTTTAAAAACAGGTTTATCGCAAAAACCGTGCAATAAAATTTGTATAATTTCTTATTTTTGTCAGAAACGCCTGACTGAATCAAGGACAGCTATAAAGGTATGAAAAAATGAGGCAATCGCTTGTGAAAGGCGCGATATTGTTGCTTATGCTGATGACGGCAGACTGTTTGTCTGCTCAGAAGAGCCTGCTGAGCTGCGATGTGCCTAAGGGCGTCTCCAGCCAGGTGCTTGTGCGTGAGGGCTACGTGACGTCCTACAACAAGGACACGCGACTGCCGAACTGGGTGGCGTGGCAGCTGACGAAGGAGCGCATGGACGCACGGATGAGGGACTTGCCGCGCGCACCTTTCAGAGAGGACGACGAGGTGGAGAATCCCGTCTATCCGTATGAGTACAGCAACACAGGTTATCAGCGCGGACATATCTGTCCTTTCCCTGACTGCCAGTGGAGCAAGACGGCTGCCGACGAGACTTTCCTGATGACGAACATCTGTCCGCAGGGCGAGGCGCTGAACAACGGGCGCGCATGGAAAAGCCTCGAAAGGAAGTGCAGGAAGTGGGCTGCCGACGGACTCGGCGACATATACATCGTGGCTGGGCCGATAGTGTCGGCGGACTGCGAGACGATAGGCAGCGGCATTGTTGTGCCTAAGGCTTTCTACAAGGTCGTGCTGCGCTTCGACGGCAAACGTGCGGAAGCGTTCGGTGTGATGTACAGGAACGTGGAGGGCGGACGGATACAGAGCTCGGTGCACAGTGTGGACGGCATCGAGAGACTGACGAAGCTGGACTTCTTCCCGGCGCTGCCGGACGTAGTGGAAAAGCGTGTGGAGAGCGCCTTCGATATTGACGTCTGGCCGGGACTTAGAGATATAATTGAAAGAGAATAATAACCACTAATAATTATGATTATGGAAAATAACGAAATTCCAAGAAACAACGAGAACGACAAGCGTGTGCCGCCGCCTAACGACTATCTGGCGTGGGCTGTGCTGTCGCTTATATTCTGCTGTCTGCCGTTCGGCATCGTGTCGCTCATTCACTCCATAAAGGTGGAGGACCTCTGGCGTCAGGGCTTCCTGCAGGAGGCGGAGGATGAGGCTGCGAAGGCCAAGAAGTGGGCGAAGTATGCATTCTTCTCAGGCATCGCTATCGTCGTGGGCTATGTGCTGTTGTATGTGGCTCTGATTGCTGTGGGAGCATTGGCTGGCGGATTGTCGTTATAGCGGATTGGACTCCAAGAAGAGGATACTGCTGGTTTTGCTGCTGATTGTCGCGGCTGCAGGCGTGTTTGTGTTGTATCGACACTACGATCCGACTCATAGTCAGGTTGCGCCCAAGTGTGTTGTCAAGTTGCTGACGGGGTACAGCTGTCCAAGCTGCGGACTGCAGCGGCAGTTGTACAACTTCGCCCATTTGCGTTTTGCCGATGGGTTGGCGTGTAATTACTTCCTGCCGTTTGGATTTCTTTATTTTGCCGTGCTGCTGTTCGGTGGCACAGGTCGGCTGCGCAGTGCTATCGCGTCCAGATATGGCATAGCCGCCTTTGTCGTGCTGTATGTGGCTTGGGGCATAGCGCGCAATGTGCTTGGCGTTTAGCTGTGCGGAAATACAAAAGCCGCCGCTTCGTTCCTGAAGCGGCGGCTTTTTGATTTTGCGTTGTGCTTATTTCTTGATGAAGCTGCTTATCAGTTCGTAGGCTTCGTCTTCGGCTTTCTGCAGGTCGTCGTTTATGATGACGTGGTCGAACTTGTCGGCGTATGACAATTCGAACTCGGCGCGCTTGATGCGGTCGCTGATTACCTCGGGCGCGTCTGTGCCTCTGCCTTCGAGTCTTGCTCTCAGCTCCTCGATGCTCGGCGGCTGTATGAAGACCGAGAGAGCCCTCTCGCCATAGAATTTCTTGATGTTCACGCCGCCCTTCACATCGACGTCGAACACGGCTGTCTTGCCGCTTTCGGCTATGCGGTCCACCTCGGACTTCAGCGTGCCGTAGAATTTGTCCTTATACACCTCCTCGTATTCCAGGAACTCGTCGTTCTGTATTTTCTGGCGGAATTCGTCGGGTGTCAGGAAGTAGTATTCCACGCCGTTCTTCTCTGTTCCGCGTGGGGCGCGGCTTGTGGCTGAAATCGAGAATCCGAGCGGCAGTCCTTTGCTTATCAGATAGTTGATGATGGTGCTTTTGCCCGAGCCCGAAGGCGCCGATATGATAATGAGTTTTGACATCACGTTCTTCTTTTGCGGTTAATATTGTCTTGCTCCGAATATGGCAGAGCCGATGCGCACCATATTTGAGCCTTCCTCTATCGCCATTTCGTAGTCGCCGGACATGCCCATGGACAGGGTGTTGAAGTAGTCCTTGCCGGCGAAGACTGTGGCTTTGGCTTTGTCGAAGATGCTTTTCAGCGCCTTGAAGTCGCTGCGCACGCGTGTCTCATCGTCGGTGTTGGAAGCCATGCCCATTATTCCCACGACACGCACATTCTTCAGCTCGGCGAAGTCGGCTGAGGCGAGGAACTCCTCGAACTCCTGCGGCAGAAATCCGAACTTGGTCTCCTCGGCAGCCACATGCAGCTGCAGCAGACAGTCGATGACACGGTTGTTCTTTGCCGCCTGCTTGTTCACCTCCTTCAGCAGCTTGGCGTTGTCCACGCTGTGGATGAGGCTTATGTACGGCGCTATGTACTTCACTTTGTTGGACTGCAAGTGTCCTATGAAGTGCCATTGTATGTCCTGTGGCAGCTCCTTCTGCTTGCCGGACAGCTCCTGCTCGTAGCTTTCGCCGAAGACTCTTTGTCCGGCGGCATAGGCTTCTGCTATGGCTTCCTTGCTGTGGAACTTGGAAATGGCGACGAGTGTGACGCCGTCAGGGATGGTCGCTTTTATTCTTTTCAGATTATCGCTTACAGACATGGCAATGTTGTTTTTATTCTTCTACTGATGGCGGAACTGGCGCGTTGGAGTTGCCGAGCGGCGCGTCAGGGTCTTTCTTCTCCATTACAGCGTACTCGAACACGTCCATTATGGCAGTCTCGGCTATATTGGCTATCTCGTAGTCGGAGCCGCCCTTGTCCATGTACTTGATGAGTTCGTCGAGGGCCTGCTTTATGTCGGCAGCCTTGACGTACATTGTGCCGGAAGTCTTCTTTTCGATGCCCTTCTTCTCGTCGATGGTCTTGTAGATGACCTTTGACTTGAAGAACTTGTTGTCGCTGTAATCCTCGTGCAGGTTCACTATCTCGGTTATTCTGACGTTGTTGATGTTCTTCACCTCGAACTCGCTTGTAACGAAAGGCTTCATTTCCAGCGTTATGCGCGCTTCTGCCTCGGTGAACGACATCGCGTCCACGAGATAAGCTTCCTCGGTGCTCTTGATGGCGCCGTCCTGCTGTTCTCTTTCGAATCTCACTTTACATTCAAACCACTTAAACATAATTCTCTTATTTTTATTGTGTTAATACTCGTTATATGAATTGCGCGCCCTCGCGGCAAACGCAAGCAAAGGTAATTATAAATTATAAAATGAGTATATTTGTACGATTTACAAAAAGACAAAAATGGGAAGACTCTTGGCATTGGATGTGGGTAAGGTGCGTGTCGGCGTGGCTGTCACCGACCCTATGCAGATAATTCCCAACGGGTTGACTACGGTGGAGAATAAGAAACTCGAGGAGTTCCTTAAGGATTATGTGAAGAAAGAACCTGTCGATGAATTCATCGTGGGGCTGCCTAAGCAGATGAATGGCAGCGACTCGCAGTCCATGCCGTATGTCAAGCAAGTGGTGGCAATGCTCCGCAAGAACTTTCCCGACAAACCGGTGAAGATGCAGGACGAGCGGTTTACGTCGAAAATAGCCCATCAGGCGATGCTGGACGGCGGCATGAAGAAGATGCAGCGCCGCGACAAGGCGATAGTCGATCAGATAAGCGCGACCATCATCCTGCAGTCTTACATGGACAATAGATTCTGAAATTTATAAACTACAAGAATATGGTATATCCTATTTATTTATACGGCAACCCTGTGCTGAGAAAAGAGGCAGAGGAGATTCCTGCCGATTATGAGAACCTGCCACAGCTGCTTGACGACATGTTTGAGACGCTCCACAAGTGCGGCAACGGCATTGGCTTGGCTGCCCCTCAGGTGGGACTGTCGCTCAAGCTCTTTGTCATCGACCTGTCTGTGATAGAGGACGACGAGCATCCGGAGTGGGCGGACTGGAGGAAGGTGTTCATCAACGCCGAAATCCTCGAGACCAAGGGCAATGACGTGACTATGGAGGAAGGCTGTCTTAGCCTCCCGGGCATAGGCGGACGAGTTACGAGAAAGGACACTATCGTCATCAGGTATCAGGACGAGAACCTCGTGGAGCACACCGAGGAGATAACCGGCTATCCAGCCAGAGTGGTGCAGCATGAGTACGACCACACCATGGGACACATGTTCATCGACAGGATGTCGCCGCTCAGCCGTCAATTGATAAAGTCAAAGCTTGCCAAGATAGAAAAAGGCAAGATGACTTGCGGATATAAGGTGAAGAAGGCGTAATAGTCTATTATTCAAGAGATAAGGGCTTGCTCGGATTTTCCAGGCAAGCCTTTTTTGTTTTGTTAAGTGCGTGAGTCCGGCTCTGAGACACGTTTTTGTGTTGTAAAACATGTTGCACGAACGAAAAAAAATGCCGTACTTTAAGGACTGAATTTGCGCGAAAAGCGCGTAGTGCTGAAAATAAAAACAACAATAAGATATGATAGG
>CAMHCZ010000039.1 GCA_946183755.1 uncultured bacterium
CTTTATCTCGCCTGTGAGGTACTTGTGTATGATGTTTTCGAGTTCTTCTCTGTATTTGGTTACGTCTTTGCTCATGTCTTGAAATCTTAAGGGGTTGATGTGTGCAAATATAAGTGTTGTGAGAAAAATGCGTTAAAAATTAACATATTGTTTTATATGTTTTACAACATAGAATCGGCATTTCTCCTTTGTGCATTTCTTTTTCTGTCTGTTTTGTGGTTTAAAAAATGAAATTTTTGACAAAAATACTGCCTTTTTACTTATCTGTGATATAAAATCGTGGCTATATGATATAAATATATGTATTTTTCTGTCGTTTTGCGGTCTATTTTTAGGGGTTTTACGTAAAAATGCCACAAAAACCAAATATTTTCTTTCAAAATGTTTGGTGTTTTCTTAAAAGGTTGTACATTTGTCGTCGAAAACATTGCAATGAATTTCAAAACGAGAGGTAAATTAACTATTAACCTAACACAATGTAAGTATGAAAAGGATTGAAGCTATCATCCGTAAGACAAGGTTCGAGGATGTAAAAGAGGCATTGCTGCAGTCGGACATTGACTGGTTTGAGTATCACAACGTTCACGGTATCGGCCAGAGCCGTCAGGAAAGAATCTATCGTGGCGTTCAGTACTCGACCGATGTGATAGAGCGTGTGGCGCTTACTATCGTATGCCGCGACCAGCTTGTGGATCCGACGGTGAAGGTCATACTGCAAGTGGCTCATACTGGCGAGATTGGCGACGGACGCATCTTCGTCAGCGACATGATTGACACTTGGAGCATCCGCACCGGCGAGAACGGCGATACCGTTCTGAGGGATAAGAAATAAGGTATAAACACACAAAACTTTAATGTTATGGAAGAAATTGGAATTTCACTTGATACCGTGTGGATGCTGTTGGCAGCCATGCTGGTTTTCTGGATGCAGCCGGGCTTTGCGCTCTGCGAGGCGGGATTCACGCGAGGCAAGAACACCGCTAACATCCTGATGAAGAACTTCGTCGATTTCATGTTCGGCTCTCTGCTGTTCTTCTTTGTCGGCTTCGGATTCATGTTCGGAAGCGATGGTGCCGGATTCATCGGCATGCCTAACTGGGGCGATCTGTCTTTTTATAAAGGCGAGCTGCCTGTAGAGGGCTTCCTGATTTTCGAGACCGTGTTCTGCGCTACATCAGCCACTATCGTCAGCGGTGCTATGGCTGAGCGTACGAAGTTCTCTATGTATTTGATTTACAGTGCGGTCATTTCGTTGTTCATCTACCCTATAGAGGGACACTGGACATGGGGCGGAGGCTGGCTCTGCGACGATGCTGCCGATGGCTTCATGATGAGCACTTTCGGCGATGTGTTCCACGACTTCGCAGGTTCTGCAATCGTGCATAGTGTAGGCGGTGTGCTGGCACTGATAGGTGCGTTGGCTCTTGGCCCACGTATCGGCAAGTACGCCAAGGACGGCAAGAGCCGTGCGATACCTGGACACAACCTCGCTATGGCTGCGCTCGGCGTGTTCATTCTGTGGCTCGGCTGGTTCGGATTCAACCCAGGTTCTCAGCTTGCTGCTTCGGGCGAGGTTAACCGCGTGGCTATCTCTCACGTGTTCCTTACTACAAACCTTGCGGCAGTGGCAGGTGGCGTGGCTACCATGTTCCTCACATGGTTCAAGTACGGCAAGCCTTCGCTTTCGTTGACTCTGAACGGTGTGCTGGCAGGACTTGTGGGCATCACAGCTGGATGTGACATTGTTTCGCCGCTGGGTGCTGTTGTTATCGGACTCGTTTGCGGAATCGTGCTTGTGTTCTCAATTGAGTTCATCGATCGCAAACTGCACATCGACGACCCTGTAGGCGCAGCTTCTGTGCACGGCGTATGCGGTATCATCGGTACATTGATGACAGGTCTGCTGTCAACAACCAACGGCGCATTCTACGGCTTCGGCTGGGGATTCTTCGGAGCTCAGGCATTCGGTGTCCTCGTTATCGACCTCTGGGCGGCTGCCTGCGGATTCATCCTGTTCTTCGGAATAAAGAAGCTGCGTGGTCTGCGTGTCGATAAGCGCATCGAGGAGGAAGGCCTTGATATCTACGAGCACGGCGAGAACTGCTACAACTAATCAACCGGCGCTTTATTACAAACAATTAAAACTTTAGGATTATGAAAAAGACAAAGATTATAATGCTTGCAGCGCTGCTCTTCGGAGCGGCTGCTGTTGAGGCTCAGGAGACTGAGACAGCAGAAAAGAGCAAAGTGGATATAACCATCGGAACGGACGTTGTGAGCCGTTACATCTGGCGTGGCCAGGATCTCGGACAGGTTTCTTTGCAGCCTACGCTCGGCATAGAGTATAAGGGATTGTCCTTCTCGGCTTGGGGAAGCGTGGGACTTAGCGACCCATCTGACACGAAGGAGTTCGACCTGACTCTTGCCTACTCGATAGCCGGATTCAACATCGGCGTCACTGACTATTGGTTCAACGCCGGACTCGATCCGAAGAACCGCTACTTCAAATACAACGCTAACTGCACAAACCATGTGTTTGAAGCAAACGTAGGTTACGATTTCAAGTACGTCAGCGTGCAGTGGTACACGAACTTCGCTGGCAACGACGGATTGAACAACGACGGCAAGCGAGCCTACAGCTCATACTTCGAGATAGCGGCGCCGTTCAGCCTCGTGACTGTCGATTGGGTAGCTTCGGTGGGCGCAGTTCCGTATGCTACGGATTTTTACGGAGTCGATGGATTCGCTGTGACAAACGTTTCGTTGAAAGCGACTAAGGACATCCACTTCACCGACAAGTTCACACTCCCTATCTTCGCTCAGATAACAGCTAACCCTTATACCGAGAAGGCTTACTTTGTGTTCGGTTTCACTCTCCAGCCTTGGGATTGAAGACGTGATTTGTGATTACCTTTAAAAAGAAACGGAACCCCGATTGAGGTTCCGTTTTCTTTTTGCTCTGTGTTCACTCCTCCACCCAGCCATACACAGTGCCGTCCGAGCCTTCCATCAGCTGAACGTTGTCGGCTATTCCGCCGTTTTCTTCGCTTTGAGTATCGGAAAGATTATGTTCATCAACTCCTGTTCTGTCGGAAGTCTGTCCTGCTCGTCCACTATTCTGTCCGACTGTTTCAGTATATCGTTTATTTCCTGCTCGTCTAAGAGCGTCAAGAGAGCTGCTGCCTCCTGTCTTCGTATCTTTGCCTCGTTGAACAGGGCTAATAATATCCTCTGTGAATCCGTCAGTTCCATAGGTCTCTAATAAATCGTTGATTGCTTGGTAATTCTTCTCGTTGATTGTAATTTTCTGCTCTATAAAGAAGTCATAACCATTCTCGGTGCTCCAAAGGTACGCATGATTTCCATAAAGGATAACCTTTTTAACAACACTGCCGTCGTTTTTGTCCGCAAGCTCTGATGTCAATTTGCCAAATGTGTTTGACTGCGTCATTATTGCGCTTGAAAGCAGCATTAAATCAATTCCTTGTGGTTTTCTGATACCATGCGCAAAGGTTAATTGAGAGCCAGCATTCCTGCTCGCCATCATCCTCGCTTCTCCCCTCTGTTCCAGAAGTTCCTTAGCCGCCTGAGCAGGAGTGATGCCGTTAATCATAGCGCGCTCTATCACGGCTCTCGCGAAGGCTGTCTTAGCCTTGCCTTCATCGCACAAAAAAACGGAACTCCGATAGGGGTTCCGTTTCCTTATATATTATATGTGCGCTTTCTTATTTGAATCTTTCCTTTTCTATGATGATGCCTTCGCCGTAGAGGTTCACAGGCTCGAAGTACACGACGATGTTTGTACCGTCTTTCTCGGTCTTCCACTTGTCTGCGGTCACGATGTTGTAGTCAGGCTGCTTGTTGAACCATGTGCCCAAGCCTCTCAGCGCATCGTTGTTTCTTGATACGATCACTTGTCTTGAAACTTTTGTGCTGCCTTTTGCTATGGCGTCGGTCACGAGGTAAGTGGCTACTCCGTCCTTGTAGGTCGCTCTGATGACAGTCGGATATGCTCTGTCGTGAGTCTTGATGACTTGCACCTTGGCGCCCTTCGCCTTGTGCATCTCGATAGCGTCTTCCTGCTCCTCGTTTATGGTCACTGCCACCATTTCTGCGCTGGCTGCCATGCTTATGAGCAGTGCGGCGATCGATGTCATTATTCTGTGAAAAGTTCTCATAATCTTATGTTTTTATCGGGAGAAACTCCCTTAGTTATAAACGTTCCGTTTTTCGCTTTATTATATAAATGTGCGGTGAATTTGGATGCACCGCTTGCAAAATTATAATTTCTGCTCGATTCTTTCCAAAAAGAGTGCCAAAAATGTGTCATCTCTATTGCTTTTTGTCCTTTATGGCAACTTTTTTCTCCGATGAAAAGGTGTTGCGAATACCATATCTTATATAAAACCGAAAATTAATTTCGCAAATTTAAAAACTTTTTATAATTTCGCTTGTTGAAAATCCTATTGCAGTCAAAGTTTATTATTGATGATATTACTACCTGAAATACAAGAAATTGTAAAATCAAATATTGAAAAAATCAGTTGGAGTTCCACTTTAGCAAGAGGTTTATATGATCCGATTGATTATGTGATGTCGCTCGGCGGGAAGCGAATCAGACCATCGTTGCTGCTCATGTCGGCAGATGCTTTCGGGGCGAATCCAAGGGATTTGGTGAGTCAGGCTTTGGCTATAGAGGTGTTCCACAACTTCACTCTTCTGCATGACGATGTGATGGACAACGCTCCTGTGCGTCGCGGCAAACCGACAGTGCATGTCAAGTGGAGCGAGAACACGGCGATACTCTCCGGCGACGCGATGCTGATAAAGGCTTACGAGCTTCTGGCTGACGGCATGCCGGCCGACAAGCTTCCTTCTGTGCTGGCGCTCTTCTCCAAGACGGCGCGTGAGGTGTGCGAGGGACAGCAGCTGGACATGGAGTTCGAGTCGCGCAACGATGTGGCTGAGAGCGAATACCTGGAGATGATACGACTGAAGACAGCTGTGCTGCTGGCGGCTTCGCTGAAGATAGGCGCGATGCTTGCCGGCGCGGACGAAGATAAGGCCGACCTTATATATGAGTTCGGAATAAACATAGGACTTGCCTTCCAGCTCAAGGACGACCTGCTCGACGTGTACGGCGACCCGGATTCGTTCGGCAAACAGGTGGGTGGAGACATAAAGGAGCGCAAGAAGACATTCCTGCTGATAAACGCATACGCCAAGGCTACGGCGTCGCAGAGAGAGAAACTCGATGCACTGCTTGCCGAGGACGATGTGGATGTGAAGGCTGTGACTGAGATATATGACGAGATAGACGTGAAGTCTATCTGCGAGGCGAAGATGAGCGAATGTCTGGACAAGGGTCTTGACGTTCTTGCCAAGACAGGTCTTGGAGACAGAGCCAAACAGCTTGAGAGCCTTGCCTGCGTGCTGATGGATAGAAAAGTATAACAACAAATTAAAACATAAACCCGTGATGCCGAAAGCGTCACACCATACACAAAACAAAAATGCCATACAGAAGATTGCCTAACACCGACCAGGCGCGCGTGAGAGCCTTGCGTACCGCGATTGCGGAAAACGAGCGCCGTGTAGAGAAAAATGACGTTATGCTTCCTTTCGGACTTGTTCAGGATGCTAAGTCTTTTCTGAACAGGTTTGAGAAATCGCTGGCTCAATACAAGCAGGCGCTGGACGCACAAGTGTCTGCCAACAAGTCGTTCCAGCACGAGACACACGCGGCGCGCATTTACATCTCGCACTTCATACAGGTGCTGAACCTGGCTGTCGTGAGAGAGGACATAAAGAAGGACCGCAAGATGTTCTATGGACTGGACCCGGACGACTTCACTGTGCCGGACCTCTCGTCCGAGACTGCCATCCTGAAGTGGGGAGAGAACCTGATAAACGGCGAGCAGCGCCGCATACAGGAAGGCGGAACACCGATGTACAATCCTGGCATAGCCAAGGTGCGCGTGCATTACGACGTGTTCAAGGAGCGCAAGGAGTCGCAGAAGATATACCAGCAGAGCACGTCGCGTTACCTCAAGCTCGTGGCAGACATGCGTGCCGAGGGCGACGAGATAATACTCTCCATCTGGAACGAGATAGAAAAACGCTATGCGTCGCTGCCTCCATACAAGCGCCTTATCGAGTGCCAGAACTACGGCTTGGTTTATTATTACCGCCGCAATGAGCCGCAATTGACTCCGGAGTCTGATGAGGCATACGAGGCGGCAGCTGCAGCAGAGCAATATATTTCTTTTGAGTAAGGGTAGGGGAATGCGTTTTGAAGAGTAGTTCATGTTTACATATATGTCTGATGCTGTTGCTGGCGATGATGTTTTCGTCGGTTTCGGCGTCGCGCTATGAGGAATATGGCGATAACTTCGGCGTTGAGACGGACGAGAACGCCGGCTACGATGTCGTGAGCGACGAGCGTTCGGTGGACTCTCTGCTCGCCTACGCCTACAAGTTCCGCGGCCGTCCTTATCACCTCGGCTCTAACGGACCGATGTCGTTCGACTGCTCCGGTTTCACGAGCTATGTGTTTGCCCACTTCGGCTACAGGCTGCAGCGCGTGTCGTCGTCGCAGACCAACCATGGAATACCCGTTTCAAAACACAATGTCCGTCCAGGCGACCTCGTGTTCTTCAAAGGCAGAAGCTCTCGCTCGCGCAGAATAGGTCATGTGGGCATAGCGTCGAAGCTGAACCCCGACGGCTCTTTCAGCTTCATACATGCGGCGACGTCTCAGGGCGTGACCGAAAGCAATATAAACGAACCTTACTATGCGGCACGCTATGTGACAGCGCGTCGCCTTATCGGTCCGATGGCTAAGAACGCCGACCCGACGCCGGCTGTCGAGGAGTCGTTCGGCGGAGACGGCTACCAGTCGCAACAGGCTGAGGAACAGACCGTCACCAAGATGGTGTCTGCCAAGAAGAAGCATACGGTGAAGAACGGCGAGACGCTCAGCTCCATAGCCAAGAAATACGGCTGCACAATATCGCAGCTGAAGAAATGGAATAATCTCCGCTCTACAAGAATCAACAGAGGGCAGCGCCTGACGGTGTCGGTCAAGACGACGGAGAAGGTCGTGGTCAAGACGGCGCCAAGAGCGACGGCCGAGACCGCGAGTGCTGACACTACATCAGCTAGTTCCGGCAAATACGCCAAGGAGCTTGCCGAACTTGAAAACACTGACGAGGAAGGTTTCCATACCGTGAAGAAGGGCGAGACCCTTTACTATCTGTCGCTGCACTACGGATGCAAGGTCGATGACCTGAAGAAATGGAACAATCTGGCCAGTCCGTCGATATCGGCAGGACAGAAGCTGAGAGTCGCTCCGCAGGAAGGCAAGGCATCAAAACAGGAAGAAGAGGTAGTGGAAGTGCCGGACACAATAGTCGTGGCTAAGGGCGAAACCCTTTACTCTATCTCTCACCGATACGGCATGTCGGTGGCAGACCTTATGGAGATTAACTCTCTTGAATCATCGAGCATCCACTTCGGCGATGTTCTGAAGCTCAAATAGCAGTATCCTTTTTTGAAGCGCATTGAGATGCTTTTCTGTTAAAACGTGGCGCTTTGCTCTGCTTTGTGCGTTTTTTCTTACGCATGTGCAAGTTTTCATGTTACTTTTTATATTTTTGTGCATACGGTAACATTGAAAATCAAATTCTTATGGCATCAGCTCCCCGATTCCTTATTCTTGCTGTGGCGTCGTTTTTTACGGCTGTCTCCGCTGTTTCTCAGGAAACGTCAGGATGGACCCTTCAGTCGTGCATAGATTATGCCCTTGAAAACAACACCGACATACAACTGAGCAAGGTCGATAAGCAAGTGGCTGATGTTGAGCTGAAGTCGGCGAAGGGCACTTGGCTCCCGTCGCTTTCGTTCTCGTCCAACCAGTCATTCGGCAATCATCCTTACGGCGACCCTGAGAACTCGTATTCCGGCAGCTACAATTTGTCAGCCAACTGGACTGTCTTCGACGGTTCGCGCACATCTGCCATAGACCTTGCCAAGGTCTCGCAGCAATCAGCCAACGAGTCGTTCGCCCAGTCGAAGAACTCGGTGATACAGGATGTCTTGAATATTTACATACAGATATTATACTGCGACGAGGCGGTGAAGATACAGCAGAACGCCTTGACGACATTGGAGGCGCAGCGTGACCGTTCCAAGGGTTTGTACAAGGCTGGCTCCATCTCCATAAGCGATTATGCGCAGGTGGAGGCGCAGTATTCGGCGCAGAATTATTCCGTCATTTCGGCTCAGAACTCGGCTCGCGATTACCGTATGCAGCTTTGTCAGCTGATGGGCATACCGGTGGACTTGTCGCTCAACGTTGTGGCAGCGACATACGACAGTTCGGCGGTGCTGGCTGCGATTCCCGACTACATGATGGTTTACCAGTCGGCGCTTTCGGTCCGTCCGGAGGTCAAGAGCCGTGAGCTCGCTATCGAGTCGGCTGACTATGGAATAAAGTCGGCGCGCGCAGGCTATTATCCAACATTGTCGATGGGTGCTTCGGTGGGCACAGCCAACGGCGAGAAGAGCAAACTCTCGTTTGTGGACCAGGTGAAGAACAACTGGAGCAATTCGGTGGGCATGTCGCTTAATGTCCCTATACTGACAGGGCGCAAGAACAAGTCGGCGCTGGAGAAGGCGAAATTGCGCAAATCGTCATCGGAGATAGAACTGCAGAACGCCAAGGACCAGTTGCTGTGGACCATAGAGCGCATCTGGCTTAATGCTATAAACGCCCAAACGAATTACAAAGCGGCGAAGGCGAAGGTTAAGGCCGTGGAACAGTCGTATGAACTCGTGGCTAAGCAGTTTGAAGTCGGACTCAAGAACCCGACCGACCTTCTCGCTCAGAAGGACGAGCTGCTGTCAGCTCAACAGGCTCTGCTGCAATCCAAGTACACAGCCATATACAATATAAATCTTCTTAGATTCTATGCTGGCGAGAGTTTTTTATAGAAACAATTCAAATGACATTATAATATGAAGAAATTCCTAATCATTCTTTTTGCGGTAGTCGCGATTGCGGCGCTTGTGTGGTGGTTCTTCGTGCGTGAGAAGCCATTCGCCGCCACATATCAGGAGACGAAGATAGAGCGCGCCGACTTGAGCGTGTCGGTGTCTGCCACAGGAACAGTGGAGCCGGTGTCGCAAGTGGAAGTCGGCACGCAGGTTTCAGGCATCGTGTCGCGTCTGTATGTCGACTATAACAGCAACGTGAAGAAAGGTCAGGTAATAGCCGAGCTCGACAAGACAAACCTGTTGAGCGAACTGGCGTCGAAAAAGAGCAACCTCGCTTCAGCCAAGTCGGAGTACGACTACCAGCTGAAGAATTACGAAAGACAGAAGACGCTCCACGAGCAGCACCTGATAGCCGAGGCTGAATACGAGACCGCTTACAACACCTACCTGCGCGCCAAGAACAGTTACGAGATAGCAAAGAACGACGTGGCGAAGGCGCAGACCAACCTCGGCTACGCCACGATATACTCGCCTATAGACGGCGTAGTGCTGAGCAAGTCGGTGGAGGAAGGACAGACCGTCGCATCTTCATTCAACACGCCTACGCTGTTCGTCATAGCCAACGACCTGACCAATATGCAGGTGGTGGCGAATGTCGATGAGGCTGACATAGGCAATGTGCAGATGGGTCAGAAGGTGATGTTCTCGGTGGATGCCTTCCCGAACGAGTCGTTCCAGGGACAGGTCACTCAGGTCCGTCAGGAGGCCACGACATCAAACAACGTCGTGACTTACGAAGTCGTCATCTCCGCTCCTAATCCCGACTTGAAGCTCAAGCCAGGACTCACTGCCAACGTCACTATCTACACCATGGAGAGGCAGAACGTTCTCTGCGTGGCTACGAAAGCCTTGAGATTCAACCCGTCAGCCGAGGAGAATACGGCAGGGCCGAACGACACCATCGTCGATTGCAAGGGACGTCATAAATTATGGACTCGCAAAGGACACGTCTTCACCGCGCATCCTGTCAAGATAGGCATCAGTTCTGGCAATAAAACAGAAATTCTGTCCGGCATGAAGGAAGGCGAGGCTGTGATAATGTCGGTTGACAACGGAATGATGCCTGGCGAGAAGATGAAGGGCGGCGCATCGATGGAGAAGAAAGAGACATCTCCGTTCATGCCGTCACGTCCGGGAGGCAGAAGAAGCAGATAAACATCAGGCTTATGGCAGCAGTAATTTCACTTCAGGATATCAAACGCGACTTCATCGTGGGCAGCGAGACTGTGCATGCCTTGCGTGGCGTGTCCTTCGACATTCAGGAGGGCGAGTTCGTCACCATAATGGGCACGTCGGGCTCGGGCAAGTCCACGTTGCTCAACGTGCTTGGCTGCTTGGACTCGCCGTCATCCGGCACATATCTATTGGACGGCAACTCCGTGCGCGAGATGTCCAAGGACCAGCGCGCCGTGTTGCGCAACCGCAAGATAGGCTTCGTGTTCCAGAATTATAACCTGCTGGCTAAGACCACGGCTGTGGAAAATGTCGAGCTGCCGCTGATGTACAATTCGTCGGTGTCGGCAAAGGAAAGGCGCGAGCGCGCTGTCAATGCGCTGCAGACCGTCGGACTCGGCAACCGCCTTGAGCACAAGTCCAACCAGATGTCCGGAGGACAGATGCAGCGTGTGGCTATAGCGAGAGCCTTGGTAAACAACCCTGCCGTGCTGCTCGCCGACGAGGCAACAGGAAACCTCGACACACGCACCTCGTTCGAGATACTCGTGCTGTTCCAGAGACTGCACGCCGAGGGCCGCACCATAATCTTCGTCACCCATAACCCCGAAATAGCCCGCTACAGCACAAGGAACATCTTCCTGCGCGACGGACGAATAACCGAGGACACGATTAACCACAATGTCGAGGACGCAGCCGCCGCGCTTGCATCCTTGCCGCCAGAAGAATAAGCGCTTATGAACTATGCCAACCTTTTTAAAATAGCGTTCAAGGCGCTCTCCAACAACAAGTTCCGCACATTCCTCACGATGCTCGGCATCATCATCGGCGTGGCGTCGGTCATCACCATGCTTGCCATCGGTCAGGGTTCGAAGCGCTCTATAGAGCAGCAGATCTCCGAGATGGGCAGCAACATGATAATGATAAATCCAGGCGGCGACCGTCAGGGCGGTGTGCGCATGGACCCTTCGGCTATGCAGACGCTCAAGCTCGAGGACTACGATGCGATAGTCAGTCGTGCGACCAAAGTCGCGGCGATAAGTCCGTCGGTCAGCAAGTCCGGCCAGTTCATCAACGGCAACAACAACACGCCGTCGCAGATGCAGGGCGTAGGGCTCGGCTATCTGACCATCCGTCAGTTGCAGGTGGAGAGCGGCGACATGTTTTCCGAGCAGGATATCGCCTCGTCAGCCAAAGTCTGCATCATAGGCAAGACGGTGGTGGACAACCTTTTCCCCGACGGGTCGGACCCCGTGGGCAAGGTCGTGCGTTTCAACTCCATACCGTTCCGCATCGTCGGCGTGCTTAAATCCAAAGGCTACAACTCCATGGGACAGGACCAGGACAATGTCGTTCTGGCGCCTTACACCACCGTCATGAAGCGCATCCTGGCGGTCACCTACTTGCAGCAGATAGTCTGCTCCGCTGTTACCGAGGACGAGACGCAGAACGCCATAAGGGAAATAACCGAGATACTGCGCGAGAACCATAAGCTCCGCGACGGCGACGATGACAACTTCACCATCCGCTCGCAGCAGGAGCTCTCGTCCATGATGAGCTCCACATCCGAGATGATGACGGTGCTTCTGGCTTGCATCGCCGGCATATCGCTCGTCGTGGGCGGTATCGGCATCATGAACATAATGTACGTTTCGGTCACCGAGCGCACACGCGAGATAGGTCTCCGCATGTCGGTCGGCGCGCGCGGCAGGGACATCCTGTCGCAGTTCCTCATCGAGGCGGTCATCATATCCATCACCGGCGGCATCATCGGTGTGCTGCTCGGAGTCATAGCCACTCTGTTAGTCAATATCATCGCCTCGTGGCCGGTCTATATCCAGCCGTGGAGCGTCCTGTTGAGCTTCGGCGTGTGCACAATCACCGGCGTTTTCTTCGGCTGGTATCCTGCGCGCAAAGCCTCGTCGCTCAATCCGATTGACGCGATCAGGTATGAATAATTGAAATATATTTTTATATTTGTGAGTGTAGCCCCATAAAAAAGAGTGATATGAAGAAAGTTTTAATGTTTATGACGTTCGTGTTAGTGTTGTTGGGCATGGCGTCATGCTCGGACGACAAAGACAATGCTGGTGAATATTATGTCAAGTATAAGTGGCATTATACTCAAGCTGTTTATGGCGGGGGTTCTGGAGTTATCACAAGAGCGACGGTGACTTATGTTGATGCTGATGGCAAGAAAGTGAAAGTTGAAAAAGTCTCTAGTGGTTGGGAAGTTACAGTAGGTCCAGTGAAGAAAGGCTTTGAAGCGTCGTTGTTGGTTGAAGAAGCAAGTGGTTATGTTATACACGAATCGACAATAGAGGTTAGCAGAAATGGCGAGCCCTTTGCCTTGAAAGCAAGAGGAGAACTTAATGCATCATATAGGATTGATTATTAATCGAAAGTGTAGTGTGTTAATTGTGCTATAAATAAAATCATAGA
>CAMHCZ010000040.1 GCA_946183755.1 uncultured bacterium
AGGAAGTGAATATGTATTAGACAGAATATAGTAATTCATCTTATCAAGATTGATAACAAAATAAGCAAACCCACTGGTTTTCAGCAGAAATGCAGAATGTCAGTGGGTTAATTGTTCCCAAATTGTGTCCAACAAGGCATGATTGGAGTACCAGATTATGTCTAAGACCAGTCGCACCTTGTTCTTTCTCCGGCAATTGTAATAATCTTCTTAGTAACAAGATTCTTAGTAACAATGTTGTTACTTTCAGTTTTGCACTTCAGCTCTCGCTTGCCATATTTATGCAATGTCACCTGCCAACGACTATGGTCGTCGCTGTATGTTTGAAAACATGTTGCCGCATTTTGAAATAGACTTAATTAATCAGATTAATGTGGCGAACAAACATTAACTTTGTCTGGATAGGTGATTTCCTTATACGATTAAATACGTAATTGCTTATGAAAAAGACTGTTTTATCAATGTTTTGCGCCGCTGTGATGTGCGCTGCGGTTAATGCGCAGGAAGAGTTCACCATAGCTACGTTGAATGTGGACGGACTGCCGGCTAATCTCATAGTGGACATAAACCCAGACGGACCGGGCGAGACGTGGACTCCGAAGATAGGTGAGTATTTCGCAGGCAAGGCTTATGACATAATCGCAGTGCAGGAGAATTTCAACTTCCATGAGGAGCTTTGTTCCGGGTTGGGCGAGGGGTATAGTCATGACAGTTGGCCGGGAGCGATGTCCCCCGAAACTTTTGATTACACCACGCTACGCATGCCTTTCGACGGACTTAACTGCTTTTGGAGCAATGATATAACAGGCGGACGCACCGACAGCGTGAAGTGGGAGCGCAGCTGCGGATTTCTGGACCATGCCGCCGACTCGCTGGCTACCAAAGGTTTCCGCCGTTACGAACTGACTCTGAAGGGCGGTGCGCAAATCGTGGTCTATAACCTGCACGCCGACGCCACCGACGACCCCGAGGAGCTGACCGGCAAAGACATGGGCGACCGCAACGCGCGCTACTTCGAGATGGTGCAGCTGCGCCAGCACATACTTGACAACCTCGACACACGCCCGGTCATTGTGCTTGGCGACTTCAACTGCTACTACAACCGCGACACGCTCAAGGCGCAGCTCATCGACTATATAAGCAATACGGGGCGCGCCACAGCGGGCGATGCCATGATTACGCTGCACAAGGGCGGCGTGTTCCCAGAGGTACGAAGCGCCGAGGGGCTGCCTGTCAGGGATGGCATCTACGTCTGGAGCGAGGACGAGGAACTGGATAAGATAATCTACATAAACCCTGTTGGCGGCGCGGAACTGACACCGCTGGAATTCACAGTTGACAAGACCGGCTATGTGCGTGATGACAGCACGACTCCTCTCGGCGACCATTGGCCAGCCGTGGCTAAGTTCAAAATCACCGCCGCTGCTTCGACAGGCGTGAATACGGCAGGCAAGTCCACCGCTTCAGGCGAAGGTCTGTGGTACACAATCGATGGCCGCACACTGAGCCGCCGTCCTTCCAAGGGCGTGTTCATCCACCAAGGCAAGGCGTTCATAAACAGATAGCAAAAGGGTGAAATGAAAATAGAGGAGGCGATAATTTATGCCATCATGTCGTCTGGCCATGGCAAAACGACCGACCAGATAGCCGATGATATAAACCGCAATGGCTGGCACATGCGCAAGGACGGCAAGCCTGTCACCAGCGCGCAGGTCTATGCCGTAATATGCCGTTATCCGTCGATATTCGTGAAAGAGGGCGGACGGATTTGCGTGGTGCTGTAGATTGTTAATAGCAAATGTGTTATCCTCAAATTGAAATTTAAATATTTGACATTATAATGAAAACAAAACCGACTATTATCGACTTTGTCGAGCATTACACAGAGAAGTTCAGCGAGCACGTGTTCCTGCGTGAGAAAATCAATGACGTATGGACCGAGACCACATTCCGCGAGACACGCGAGATGGCGCACCGCCTGGGCGCTGGTTTCATGGCGCTGGGCCTGGAGAGAGGCGAACGTGTGGCGTTCTTGTCGCAAGGCCGTAATCTATGGGTGACGGGCGAGCTCGGAATCCTGTATGCCGGTGGCGTGAATGTGCCGCTGAGCATCAAGCTGGAGGACTCTGGCGACTTGCTGTTCCGCATAAACCACTCGGACGCGAAGTATGTGGTGGTGAGCGAGCAGCAGTTGCCGAAGATTCGCAAGATACTGGGCGATTGTCCGCATGTCGAGAAGGTCATAGTGCTCGACGCGCTCGAGAGATACGAGGAAAAGGAAATGGGCGTTGACGAGCTGCTGTCGTTGGGCGACGCGCTGCTGGACAAGGATGCGGCGGCGTTCGAGGCGCGATACAAAAGTGTGCAGCCTGACGATTACGCCAACATATCATACACGAGCGGCACGACTGCCGACCCTAAGGGCATACTCCTGACGCATCGCAACTACACAGCCAACGTGGAGCAGGCTCATTCGGTCATAGGCATAGACATCGACGACGTGATGCTGATAATCCTGCCTCTCGACCACTGTTTCGCCCATGTGGCTGGCTTCTACACGATGATGTCGTACGGCGGAAGTATAGCCACAGTTCCGATAGGCAAGACGCCGATGGCGACGCTCAAGAACATTCCGATTGCCATTCGTGAGATACGTCCGCACGTGATGCTGTCGGTGCCTGCGTTGGCTCGTAATTTCAAGAAGAACATTGAAGCCGGTGTCCATGCCAAAGGCTCCAAGGTGGAAGCCCTCTACAATTGGGCGCTCAATAACGCCATCGCGTACAATAAGGAGTATTGGAACCGTGGCGGACTCAAGGACTGCTGGCGTTATCCATTGGTCAAGCTGTTCGACCGTCTCATCTTCAAGTCGGTGCGCGAGGGATTGGGCGGACGCATGAAATTCTTCGTCGGCGGCGGAGCGCTGCTGGACATTGTGCTGCAGCGTTATTACTGCGCAATCGGCATTCCGATGTTCCAGGGCTATGGATTGAGCGAGGCGACGCCGATTATCTGCGCTAACGCTCCTGGCGCGGCGATATTCGGGTCGAGTGGACGGATAGTCACTCCGTTGGATGTGAAGATATGTGACAACGAGGGCAATGTCGTGCCGGATGGTGAGCGCGGCGAGATTGTCATCAAGGGCGAGAACGTGATGGCGGGCTATTGGAAGAATCCCGAGAGCACGGCGAAGACCATCGTTGACGGCTGGCTTTATACTGGCGACATGGGCTATGTGACAGCCAAGCATCCGGGATTCCTGTGGGTCGTGGGGCGTTTCAAGTCGTTGCTCATATCGGCCGACGGCGAGAAGTACAGTCCAGAAGGCTTCGAGGATTCGCTAACCGACGGCAGCGTCTATGTGGAGCAGTGCATATTGCATAATAATCAGGACCTTTATACGATAGCTCTGATAGTGCCTAACAAGGAGGCGCTGCAGGGCTGGGCTAAGGCGCAAGGCAAAGACCCAGAGACGGTGGAAGGCAAGCGCGCTATGCTGGACAAGATTCAGGATGAGGTGAACTCCTATAAGAATGGCGGCAGCCGTGGTGGCATATTCCCTGAACAGTGGCTGCCACGCGCATTGGCTGTTCTGGACGAGCAGTGGACGGAGCAGAACCACCTCGTGAACTCGACGATGAAGGTAGTGAGAGGCAAGGTGGAGAAGCATTTCGCCGACCGCATAGAGTACGCATATACACCAGAAGGAAAAGACTTGTATAACGAAAAGAATCTTGCGGCGTTTTAGTTGAATGTAAATAGGAATATGTCACAGTACGAAATACATAGCTGCGAACAGATGATGGAGCTCATACAGCAGGTCGGTTTCCTGCCGCTGCTGGTGAGCGGCATTCCGGGCTATTCCGCCGAGGACATGGCTGACGAGTACTGCCGCTATACGGCGTTGCCCGAAGGCGGATGGGACTGGCCGTTGTGGAAATGGAAAGGCACGATTATCAGCGAGAGCGACTGTGTCTATGGCAAGTTCTTCAACGGCAAGGCTGGCTTCATAAGCCGCAGGTGGTGGGCGGATTTCTGCAACTACCGCCGCAGCGTTTATCCGTTGCCACAGGAGAACAGCATCGAGGACGGCATTTATCAGACCATTCGTGAGCAGGTGAGCGTGATTAACCGCGACTTGCGTGCGTGGTGCGGATTTGCCGGCGCAAAGATGCGCAGCCGTTTTGACGGCTATGTGGCGCGCCTTCAGATGGCTACGCGTGTCGTGACTGAGGATTTTGTTTATCCGCATGACAAGCACGGCAAGGAGTACGGCTGGGGATGGTCGCTGCTGACCACGCCGGAGCAGTTGTACGGCAAGGAGACCTGTGTCGCCGACTGCTCTCCGGAGGAGTCGCTTGCGCGCATGACCGAGCATTTGCACGCCGTCCTTCCGCAAGCTACTGACAAGCAGATAACCAAGTTATTGTGCGGCGGAAAAAAGTAAATTGAAGTGAAAATGTCAAAGCGATGCTGACGGAAAAGACATTGGAGAAACTGAGGATACTCGCTGAGTCGGCGAAGTACGATGTGTCGTGCTCGTCGAGCGGCACAGTGCGCAAAGGTCAGCAGGGCATGGTGGGCAACACTGTGGGCGGCGTGGGCATCTGCCACTCGTTTGCCGACGACGGCCGCTGCATCTCGCTGCTTAAGATTATGCTGACTAACTACTGCATGTACGACTGCGCCTACTGCATCAACCGCCGCTCCAACGACATACGCCGTGCCACGCTTTCTGTCTCGGAACTGGAGGAAATCACGATGGAGTTCTATCGCCGTAACTATATCGAGGGGCTTTTCCTGTCGAGCGGAGTGGTGCGCAATCCCGACTACACGATGGAGCGCCTGACTGCAATAGTCCGCGACCTGCGCACAAAGCACCGCTTCAACGGCTACATCCACCTGAAGAGCATTCCCGGAGCGTCGCAGGAACTGCTGAGCGAGGCTGGGCGCTATGCCGACCGTATGAGTGTGAACATAGAGATACCCAAGGAGGAATCTCTGAAAAAGCTTGCGCCCGAGAAAGACCACAAGAGCGTGTTCCAGCCCATGAAGTTCATCCAGCAGGGCGTGTTGGAGAACAAGGAGGACCGCAAGAAATACCGTTACGCGCCGCGTTTCGTGCCGGCTGGGCAATCGACGCAGATGATTGTCGGCGCCACGAGCGAGAGCGACCGTGACATACTGTCCATGTCGTCAATGCTTTATGCGCAACCGTCGTTGCGGCGTGTCTATTACTCTGGTTATGTGAGTGTTAATACTTATGATTCGCGCCTGCCTGTGTTGAAACAGCCGCCTTTGGTGCGCGAGAACCGCCTATATCAAGCCGATTGGCTGTTACGTTTCTACCATTTCAAAGTTGACGAGATTGTGGACGACCAGCACGCCAACCTCGACCTTGAGATAGACCCGAAACTCGCATGGGCGCTGCGCCATCCGGAGGCGTTCCCTGTTGACATAAACACGGCTGATTATGAGCAGTTGCTGCGTGTGCCAGGACTCGGCACCAAGTCGGCGTGGCTTATCGTGAACTCACGCAGGTTCAACCGCCTGACGGCTTACGACCTGAAGAAAATGGGCGTTGTGATGAAGAAGGCGAAGTATTTTATCACCTGCAATGAACTGACGACGGCGTTCGCGCAGCCTATTGTCGGCATCAATGAATTGAGCCCGGAGCGATTGCGTCCGCTGCTTGTGTCTAAGGCAGAGCAGAAGCGCGCGGCAGAGGAACAGCAACTCAAAATCGATTTGACGGAATGATAATATACACTTTCGACGGAACTATGGACGGACTGCTGACTGCGGTGTTCTATGCCTTTTCGTTCAAGGAGCAGCCGGAGGCGTTGCTCGCCGAGGGCGATGAGATGCCGTTGTTCTGTGAGCGTGTCTATCGTGTGGCGACCGACGAGGAGAAGGCTCGGCGCGTGTGGGCTGGGCTGGAGAAGAAACTGTCGAGAGAGGCGATGAGGCTGATTTCCGTCAGCTGGCTGTCGGAGCAGAGGGAGGTGAATGCGCCGTTGTTCCGCTACATCTGCAAGGTGTTCCGTTTGGGCGACATTTCACGCAACTTTGCCGACTCCGATGTGCTCGCCGTGACCAATATCGCGCGCAAAGTGCTGCATGAGCAGTTGCGCATGAAGCAGTTTATCCGCTTTCAGAAAGCTAATGACGGGACATATCTTGCCGTCGTTTCGCCCGACCATAATGTGCTGCCGCTCATCATTGACCATTTCCAGGACCGGTTCAACGACCAGCCTTGGCTCATCTACGATGCCAAACGGCATTATGGCTACCATTACGACGGCGCGTCCGATGCCGTGCGCATAACGTTCGAGGATGAGGCTTCTCTGCCGTTCTGCCTTGCCGACGGCAAACTCAACGATGACATCCTCAGCAGCGACGACCGTCTGATGCAGGACCTTTGGCGCACCTACTTCAAGGCCATTTGCATCCGCGAGCGCATGAATCCACGCAAGCAGCTCAACGACATGCCTCGCCGCTATTGGAAATACATGACGGAGAAGCAATAATAGCGTATAAAAGCAAACAACATAGACTTTTCAGCCTATGTTGTTTGTATTAAAGAAGAAAAATTATCTTATCATGATTTTCTTTCCTTTGCTGCTTATGTTGAAGCCTCTCTGTGGAGCGTTGAGGCGGCGGCCATGCAGGTCATACCATTGCTCAGTGCCGTCTAAGTCCTTTGTTTGGATGGCGGTGGCGGTTGTCGGAACTTCGTCAAACGACACGCTCAGAAGCGAAGGCGACGACTCTGGACCGACGATGTAGGCATTGAAGGCTGGGATGGTGACGCCGTCGATAGCTTCGTCGCTCTTCTGCCAGCTTGCATCGGGTTGCAGAACATATTTGCCTGCTGTCGAGTCTTTGTCTAATTCTGCGAACGTGCCTGTCATCTTGTAGCCGTTCTTTGTGATGGACATCTCGGCTGGAGTGGCTTTGAGCGCTACGTTCTGTGCCTCGCTGTAATATTCGCCGTTCATCTCGTAATATGAGGCAGTCCAGTCGTCGCCTGTGATGAAGAGGTATGGCGTGTTGGCTTCCGGCTCTGCCACTTCGCTGAAGTAGATTGTGCTTCCGCTGACGCCGTTCAGCTGATAATACTTGCCGCTGAACCCGTCTGCGGAATATGAGGTCTGTGGAGCCCAAGGCAGACAGACGCTGTAGGCTGTGCTGGCTGAGATGCCGCTGCGCTGATAAATCACTTTCTCTGCTGTTACGTCATATTTCAAGTTGATAGCGCTGCCGTCTTCTATTTGGAATCTTGGGCAGACCCACTTCGCACCGTCCCAGTATGCAATGTTTGTCTCGTTGTCGTCGATGCCGCCCTTTGGCTTTGTGCCTGTGTATGTCTTAGGCAGATAGACAAATGAGTTACTGTCGAATTTTCCTCCGTATAGCGGAGAGTTCATGCTGCGTCCGAAATATGTGTCAATAAAAGGAATTGTAGTCGCGTCATTTAGGGTGTTTTCGGAGAGGTCGAGAGAGCCTGTGCAGCCGATGAAAGCTGATCTTTTGATTGCTTGATTAGCGCCATCGTAGTCGCCGTTGACGATGCTGTTAGGCAGTTTTATGTAGCGTGCAGCAGAGCAGTCGCGGAACGCGTTCTTGCCAATCTGAGTCAGTGCTGTGCAGGCTGACAGGTCTATGAATGTCAGTGATTTGCAGTTATCGAAGGCTGCCTCATTAATAGTGGTGAGCGCAGGACAGCTGAAGTTGACAGTTGTCAGATTGCTGCAATTGCTAAAGGCGCGTGTATCAATAGAAGTAACGGATATAGGGATTGAAATTTCCTCGAGGGCGGTGCAGCCATCGAAGGCGCTTCCATCAATGGTTTGTAACTCACAGTCGTTGCCGAATGTTACTTTCTTCAGACTGGTACAGCCATAAAAAGCTCTCTGTTCAATATAGCCGCCAATGCTACCAGAGTTGCCTAAGGTGGCGTGGATAACAACCTCGGTCAGGTTTGTGCATCCCTCAAAGGCGCACTTGCCGATGGATGCAATCTTGCCGCAGGTATGTGTGTTGCCGTTGATGGTGTGGTCGCCTGCGCCCCAGATGATGACCTTCTTGATGTTCTCTCGCTGACCGTCCATAATCCATGGCGCCTTAGCATATTCTGGTCCAGATGTATATGCCTCCCAGTCATGTGACATCTCTATCGAAACAGTAAGTGTGTTGTAAATATTCAGTTCTCCTGTTTCTGTGTCAAGTTCAGCTTTTACATAGCCAGTTTGAGCGCCGGCTCCGACATTGCTGTATGTCTTAATCTCGGCTTGCGCGGTAAGTGTCGCCACAATCAGTACGGCTAAAGTGATTAATTTTTTCATTGTTGTAAATGTTTTAGTTAAAATGTATGAAGTGCAAAGGTGCGAAGAAGATTGTTAAAAGAATTACCCCCCCCCTTAAAAGTTGTTAATAGGTAATATTTCTCACTATGTTTCTTGCTGTGGCGGCTATTGATTGCTTGTTGTGTAAACACACAAAAAAACGGAGACGCTTTTGCATCTCCGTTTTTCTTTTATGCAATGTTTCTTACTTGCCTAAGAATGATTTCACTTCGTTATAGACAGCCTCGGCGTTGAATCCGAACTTCTCGTCCAGCACCTTGTATGGAGCGGAGAAACCGAAGTGGTCGAGTCCGAAGACTTTGCCGTTGGCTCCTGCGAGTCCTTGCAGTGTGACAGGCAGTCCGGCTGTCAGTCCGAATACCTTTGCGCCTGAAGGAATCACGCTCTCCTGATATGCCTTGTCCTGCTGACGGAAAAGTCCTTCGCTTGGTGCTGACACAACCTGTGCCTTGATGCCGTCCTTTTCCAGCAGCGGCAGTGCGCTGATGAGTGTTGACACCTCGCTTCCGTTAGCCACGAGCACTACGTCTGCGTTGTCGGCTTTTCTTACGATGTAAGCGCCCTTCTTCAGCTGCAGTGCCTTGTTGTAGCCGTCCTCTGTCTCGATGTTCTTGATGTCCTGACGAGAGAAGATAAGTGTTGTTGGAGTCTTGGTGTTCTCAAGCGCCGACTGCCATGCCACAGTAGTCTCGTTCACGTCGGCTGGACGGAGCACGAGCATGCTGTTTCTTCCGCTGTGGTTCTTGAGTTTCTCCAGCAGTCTGACCTGCGCCTCCTGCTCGATAGGCTGGTGTGTAGGTCCGTCCTCGCCAACGCGGAATGCATCGTGTGTGAAGACGTATATCACAGGCAGCTCCATGAGGGCTGACATTCTCATTGCTGGCTTCATGTAGTCGCTGAACACGAAGAATGTAGCGCACACTGGGATTATGCCGCCGTGCAGTGCCATACCGTTCATGATGCACGCCATTGTCAGCTCGCTTACTCCGGCCTGCAGGAATGCTCCGCTGAAGTCGCCCTTCTTCATGGCGTGTGTCTTCTTCAGGAATCCGTCGGTCTTGTCGGAGTTGCTCAGGTCGGCTGAGCTTACAACCATGTTGCCCACCTTCTCTGCGAGTGTGCCGAGCACTGTTGCCGATCCGGCTCTTGTCGCCTTGTCGGCTTTCTGCTCTATGGCTGCGTAGTCAATTTCAGGAGCGTTGCCTGAGAGGTATTTCTTGAGCTCTTTTGCGAGTTCTGGGTTCTGCTTTTCCCATTCAGCCTGCTTAGCCTTCTTCTCGGCTACAGTCTTTCTCAGAGCCTCGGCTCTTTCTGCGTAAAGTTCTTTTGTCTCCGGGAACAGCACGAATGGGTTCTTAGGGTCGCCGCCGATGTTCTCGATTGTCTTCTCGATGTCGGCTCCGGCAGCGCTCAGTGGCTGTCCGTGTGTCGATACCTTGCCTTCGTATGAGCTGCCGTCAGCGCCCACAGCGCCTTTTGCCATCACGGTGTGACCGATGATGAGGGTAGGGCGTTCAGTCTCCTGGTTAGCGGCTTTCAGTGCGTTGCTAATCTCCTCGGCGTTGTTGCCGTTCACTTCCATCACGTTCCAACCCCAAGCCTTGTATTTTGCGGCAGTGTCCTCGCTTGTTACCTCGGACACCTTTGTTGAGAGCTGCACGTCATTAGCGTCATAGAACATAATGAGGTTGCTCAGTCCAAGAGTTCCAGCGATACGTCCAGCGCCCTGGCTTATCTCTTCCTCGATTCCGCCGTCGCTTATGAAGGCGTATGTCTTGTGGCTCATCCACTCGCCGAACTTGGCTACGAGGAATCTCTCTGCGATAGCCGCTCCGACAGCCATTGTGTGACCTTGTCCGAGTGGGCCGGAAGTGTTCTCGATGCCTCTCTTGAAGTTCACTTCTGGGTGACCCGGAGTTGGGCTTCCCCACTGGCGGAAGTTAGCCAGCTCTTCCATTGTGAATCTTCCTGTGAACGAAAGCACAGAGTAGAGCATTGGCGACATGTGGCCAGGGTCCAGGAAGAATCGGTCTCTGAATGCCCATGTAGCGTCGTCTGGGTCGTACTCTAAAAATTCCGAGAAAAGCACGTTAACAAAATCTGCTCCTCCCATTGCGCCGCCTGGGTGTCCGCTCTTCGCCTTTTCTACCATTGAGGCTGCCAAGACCCTGATGTTGTCGGCCGCTCTCTCTTGTTTTTCTCTTATGTTCATTTTGTATGTTTGGTTTTATTGTAATCTTTCCATTTCCTCCTTCAGATCAATCTCCTCGTTCTTAGAGGTGTAGAATTTGTATTGAAGGAATCCCAACTTCTGCGACGCTATCACTTTGCTGCCGAATCCGTACTTGAATTTCCATTTCAGCTCCTGCGATACAAGTCCCTGCTTTATGTATGCCGCCACGAACGGATGCACGTGCAGTCTGAAGTTCTTTATCTTGAGTTTGTTTACAATCAGGTCGATTTTGCTTTCCAGCTGGTCGGTGAATAGTATCGAAGGTCTAATCTTGCCCTTGCCGTAGCATGTAGGGCAGGTCTCTTCGGTATCCACGTATGTCACTTGCCTTACTCTCTGCCTTGTTATCTGCATTACGCAGAATTTGCTGAGCGGCAGCACGTTATGTTTTGCGCGGTCGTCAGCCATCGCTTCTCTCATCTTGTCATACACAGCCTTCTTGTTTTCACTCTTGGCCATGTCGATGAAGTCGATGGATATGATTCCGCCCATGTCTCGGAGTCGGAGCTGGCGGCCAATCTCCTCGGCTGCAGCGAGGTTCACGTTCAGTGCGTTCTCCTCTTGTCCGTTGGCGTTCTTGGAGCGGTTGCCGCTGTTCACGTCTATGACGTGCATGGCTTCGGTCTGCTCGATTATCAGGTAAGCGCCGTTCTTGAATGGGACAATCTTTCCGAATGATGATTTAATCTGCTTTGTGAGAGCGAAGTGGTCGAATATCGGAGTGTCTCCCTCGTAGAGTTTGACAATGTTCTTTTTCTCTGGCGAGATGAGTCCGATGTAGTTCTTTATCTCGTTGTAGAAATCCCTGTCGTTTACTGTTACCGACTGGAAATTCTCGTTGAAGATGTCTCTGATGATGCCGACTGTGCGGCCGATTTCCTCGCCTACGAGCGCCACGCCCTTCGATGCCTGGGTCTTTCTGATGGTGTTCTCCCATCTCTCCACGAGCACGTTCAGCTCGTTGTCCAGTTCGGCTGCGCCCTTGTTCTCAGCCACGGTTCTTATTATCACGCCGAAGCCCTTAGGCTTGATGCTCTGTATGAGCTGCTTGAGGCGGTTCTTCTCTTCGTGGCTCTTGATTTTCTGGCTTACCGACACTTTGTCGCTGAACGGTATGAGCACAAGAAATCGTCCTGCGATGGACAGTTCGCTTGTCAGTCTCGGACCTTTGGTTGAGATAGGCTCTTTGGTTATCTGCACCAGTATCTCCTGTCCGCTCTTCAGCACATCGGCTATGGTGCCGTTCTTGTCGAGTTCGCCAGTGGATTGCTTCTTGGCTATGGCAGGGATGCGTCTTCTGTCGGAGAATGCGGCTTTGAGGTAGCCCTGCAGGGTGTGGAAATCAGGACCGAGGTCCAGATAGTGCAGGAATGCGTCTTTGGAGTAACCCACATCCACGAATGCGGCGTTCAGTCCGGGCATTATCTTCTTCACCCTTCCCAAATAAATGTCGCCCACGGCAAACGCGTTGGACAATCGTCCCTCTCGGTGAAGCTCCACAAGCTTGTGGTCCTCGGCGAGCGCCGTTGTCACTTCTGTCTTGGCTACTTCTATTACTAATTCGCTGTTCACTTTTTATTCAGTTCCTTATTCTTCT